>JAURZE010000023.1 GCA_030653545.1 Nitrospira sp.
GCCCACTGCGCCAGTTGCTGGCGTTCGGGATCAGTCAGCTGCAGGGACGGGGCAATGCGCATAGGCCAGTCCTCCTCTTGGGGAGGAGTATACCCGTACGGTATAATAAGTAAAGCTATTTATGTATCACTACACTAGGAAGACGCGCACATGGAAACGTTCTGGTATGCGATCGTGACGATGATGTTGGCGATGTACATCGTCCTCGACGGGTTCGATTTCGGCGTGGGCATTCTCTACCCGTTCATCGCGAAGACTGAGATCGAACGACGCACCGTGCTGGCTTCGATCGGACCGGTCTGGAAGGGCAATGAAGTGTGGCTGGTCGTCAGTGGAGGCCTCCTCTTCTTCGCCTTTCCCAAAGCCTATGCCGCAGGGTTCAGCGGGTTCTATCTGGCATTGACCATGGTGTTGTGGCTCTTAATCATTCGGGGGCTCGCACTTGGACTGCGATCCTACCTGGACCATCCACTGTGGCGGCAGTTCTGGGACAGAGCTTTTTCCGGTGCGAGCCTCCTGCTGGCAATAGTATTCGGCGCCGCCCTAGGCAACCTGATTCGCGGCGTGCCGTTGAATCCGAATGGCTACTTCTTCGTCGCCCTCTGGACAGATTTCACCCCGGGTCCCGATCCCGGCACCTTGGACTGGTTCACCCTGCTCATGGGACTGGCAAGCGCCGCGATCCTGACCCTGCATGGCGCCAATTATCTTGCGATGAAAACGGAGGGAGATCTTCATGCGCGGGCAGCCGCTTCGGCAAAACGGGCCGGCTGGCTCGCACTCGGGCTCACCGGCATCGCGATGTTCGCGATCCCGCTTGTCCAGCCGGCCCTCCGGCTTAACTACACAACCCATCCGACCGGCTATCTCTTCACCGCAATCGGCCTCTTGGCCTTGATCGGCACCATGGTGCTCCGCAAACGACAGCATGACGTCGCCGCCTTCGCCACCTCCAGTCTGTTCATCGTCGCCACGCTTGGGGCTGTCGCCTGGGGCTGCTATCCCAATATTTTGATCGCCACGACACACCCGGAACACAGTCTCACCGTCTTCAACGCGAGTGCCGGCACGTACGGCCTCCGGATCGGCCTCTGGTGGTTTCTCTGTGGATTCGCACTCGCCATGACCTATCAGATCTATGTCCATCGCGCGTTTGGAGGCAAAGTCCGGCTCGCTCCTGACGGCTCGCCGACGGAATAGGAGAGCTCGCCCGTTGAGTGAGAAACAACTCTCATCGAGGCGAGGGCTCGGCAGAATGTCACCACCTCAGCCAGCGTCGCAGCAGCGAGTGGATCGTCGGCGTGAGACGTGTGCGGTTGTAGGCATCGGCCGCTTTCTTGATCGCTTCGGCCTGGGTCGGATAGGCGTGAATGACCCGGGCAAGAGTACCCAGACCGACCCCCGCGACCATCGCCAGGGTCAGTTCGTTGATCATCTCGCCCGCATGACGGGCGACGACCGTGGCGCCGAGAATCCGGTCCGTCCCCTCCTTGACGTGGATCTTCACAAAGCCTGCCTCTTCATCGTCGGCGATCGCGCGATCCACGTCGTGCATGGGGATGGTGAACGTCTTCACGGGGATGTCCCGCTCGCGCGCCTCGCGCACATAGAGGCCGACATGAGCGATCTCGGGGTCGGTATAGGTGCACCAGGGAATGGTCAGGGAACTCAGGCGCTGGCGGCCGAGGAACAGCGCGTTCCGCACCACGATGCGTGCCGACGCATCCGCGGTATGGGTGAACTTGTGCTCCAAGCAGACATCGCCGGCAGCATAAATGCGCCGATTGCTGGTCTGTAGGAAATCGTCGACTCGAATCCCGGCCAGATTGTCGTACTCGACGCCGGCGGCTTCCAGATTCAACCCCTCGACATTCGGCACCCGGCCCGTGCCGGTGAGAATAGCATCGACCGCGACAGTGCTTTTGTAGTCGTCGCTCTCCAGATCCACAAGCTTCTGCCCCTGTTCCACGCGCACGTTGACCGCCTTCGTGTTGAGCCGTACGTCGATGCCATCGCGCGAAAACGCATCCGAAAGGATCTGCGCGGCATCGCGTTCTTCTTTAGGCAGGAAGAGCGGCCGCTTCTGCGCGATGATGGTCTGCGCGCCGAAGCGGCAGAAGGCCTGCGCCAGTTCGCAGCCGAGCGGGCCGCCCCCGATCACCAACAGGCGGCGCGGTAGCTCGGTGAGGTCGAAAATATTCTCGTTGGTCAGAAAGCCGGCCTCGACAAGGCCCGGGATAACCGGCGTATCCGGCCGCGCGCCGGTTGCGATCAGCGCTTTTTTGAAGCGGAGTCTCGCGCCCTCCACCGTCAGCGCATCGGTATCGGTGAAGCGGGCCTGCCCGAAGAACACATCCACGCCGGCCGCGAGCAGCCTCTGGACCGAGTCCGTACGGCTAATGCGGGCGCGAATCCAGCGCATACGCTCCATCACGGCGAGAAACTCGACACGAATATCGGCCGGAGTCTGCGCGCCATATTGCTCGGCATTGCGCATCTCGGCGTACAGACGCGACGTGCGGATCAGCGCTTTCGACGGCACGCAGCCGACATTCAGGCAGTCACCGCCGAACAGGTGGCGTTCGATCAAGGCCACCTTCGCGCCCAATGCCGCTGCGGCATGCGCCGCCACCAGCCCCGCCGTACCGGCGCCGATAACCACCAGGCTATAGCGGTCGGCCGGCTGCGGATTGCGCCAGCCATCGGGACGCACCTGTGCGAGCCGCTCACGCTCGTATCTGTCCTGCGGGGCGGTCGAGGAGAAGTCGCTCTGCTGCGTCATCGTGGTGATCCTCTGAAAAAAATTCCTGCTAGAGCCAGCCGCCGCGGAATCCGGCGCGCCGCAAGCCGGCGCCAACCGAGGGACAGTCCCGCATCAGCCGCCAGATCAGTTCGGTGCGATGGTTCTCGATCATCATCACCACGATCCCCTGGTCCAGCCCGAAGTGGCCGGCCGATACCCAGGCGCTCCGGTCGGCGCGGGCCAGCGTCGGATTGAAACTGCTCGCATACTGGCGGTCCGACAACATCTCAGGATAGCGTTGCAACATCTGGCGCGCGGCGGACCAGGCGGCCTCCGGTGCGAACGGCAGCGAGGCCAGCGCCGCCCATCCGGCGAGCGTGCCGTCATCGGGCCCGTACGGCACACCACGGGCGGCATACCCGAACAGGCGGCGACGCTCGTTAGCCAGTTCGGGCAGCTGATGGGTCGGGCCATCGCAGGCGGTCAGGCCCCAGCACTGTTCGTCATACCCGGAGAATCCCTGCGGGTTGCGCCGCGCATACTCGCGCTGCACTTCGGTCGCGCGGCGGCTGTTCTCAAAATAGTCGCTGCGCTTCTCGCGCATGAAGCGATCCCGGATGCCGCGAAAGTCGATCCAGGCATGGGAGAACTGATGCACGAACAGCGGCCCGGCATAGAGCACATCGTACCCGTACAGATTCTCCCACTGATAGGTCGCGGTCCAGGCGTGATAGCAGTCCGGCTCGATCGGGTACGTCGGTGAGCCGAGTGCGAGCACATACAGCACAATGGCCTCGCTGTAGCCATCCCAGCAGTAATGCAGGAAGCCGCTTTCCGGTTTCCACCCATGATTGATCGTCTTTCCGTCATGCTGCGCCCAACGCCAGTCCACGCGGCGGTACAGCGCATCGACGAGCCGGCGCAGTTCGCTTTCGTCCGCGCTGTTTCCCATGAAATACCGGCCCGCAGTCAGCATACCGGCGATCAACAGCGCCGTATCGATCATCGACAGCTCCGAACGCCAGACACGGGCACCGGTCTGCATATCCAGGAAGTGGTAGTAGAACCCCTTGAACCCGGTCGCCTCAGAGCTGCCGCTCTGATCGCTGTCGTGAAAAAATCGGAGAACGGAGAGGCTGCGGTGGAGCGCATCGGCCCGCGTCATCCAGCCTCGCTCCACCGCCACAGGATAAGACGAGAGGGCGAACCCGACGACAGCAATGCTGCACGGCGACTGCCCACGCGAAGTGTCGGCGATCAGCCCGTTGGCCGGATTCATCGTCTGCAGGAAGTAGCCGAATGCAGCGCGTTGAAGCTGGTCAAGCATCGGTTCGTCTCTCGATGGTGCGCTGCTCACGCGACACCGCCCGCGTCGGACGGCTCTGGAACAAACGTCAGCGTGACCGCCACGACCGCATGCGGAGGGAGGTCGACATCGAAGCGGATTGTGCCCGCCTCGTAGAACAGGTCCAGCGGCTCCTTCACGAGACGAGAGGCCTCTTCAAGCTGCTCCACCTGCGAGTGGCTCGGATACTCTGGCTTGCCCATCTCCCGCCATCGCCGCCGCGGGTTCGCATGGTCCTCGTCGATCCGTTCGATCGAGGCCGTAAGCGGGACGGAGGCATCTGTGAGACGGATCTCCACATGCTGGGTCACGATCGCATGGCGCGGCTGGGCATGGTTGGTGAGGAGCACCGTGATCGTCCGACCGTTGCGAACGACCCAGGCATCGACCGTCTCATGCGTGCCCTCGACCGGGAGCCGCTCGCTGCCGAGCCGATGTAAGAGCTGAAAAGTGCGGTAGACCGGCTTCGGGACTCCATAGAGATTGAGCAGACCGAACCCGCCATGGAACGGAATTGAGGGAAAGGCCTCCTCATCGAAGATGTCCGTGAAGGTCCAGAAGCTGTAGCCGTCCACGAAGGGATCGGTCTCCAGCGCGCACTTGGCGGCATAGGCGGCAGCGAAGGGCCCGTCGCGATACGGATTCCTCTGGTTCGAGGAGATATTCCATTCCGTGAAGTAGACAGGCCGATCGCGCGCATGGTCACGCACGAACCTCGCCCGATCGCGCAGGAGATCGCGCGGGCTGTTGGCGAGTAGCTCCTCCGTATCCGCCCCCTCGAAGCCAAGGGGATCGGTCGGGTAAATGTGCGTGCTGATGAAATCCACCGGAAGGCGATGCTGCTCGCAGTAGTCGAGCAACTCGTCGATCCACGCCGTCATGGCCGTCGCCGGACCGCCGATCCGGAGCGAGCCATCGATCCCCTTGATGGCCTGTGCCGTGTGGCGATAGAGCGTGAAGTAGTCGTCCTGCGTCCCCGTCCAGAACATCGGAAGGTTAGGCTCGTTCCAGACTTCGAAAAACCACTGGCGCACCTCGGCGATGCCATAGCGCTCGACCCAGTGGCCGACCAGCCTGCGGATAAGTCCGGCCCAGGCCTCATAGTCCGCGGGCGGAGTGACGTTGCTGCGATACTGGAACACGGTCTGCCGACCGGAGGCCAATATGTCCGGCATGAATCCCAATTCGACGAAGGGTCGCATGCCGATCGAGAGAAGAAAATCCCAGATGCGGTCTGCGTTGAAGAACGAGTAGAGCGGCTCTTTCTGGTGAGAAACCAGCGTACCCATCTCGTCCGCAAGAAGGGCGTGGAAGCGGACATGGCGAAAGCCAAGCTCGTCGTGGCAGCGTCTGAGCTGCGCCTGCCAATCCGCGCGTAGTGCGACGAGCGCGCGGCCACTCCCGACGGTATGTTCCCAGGCATGCTTCAGCGGAGCCGACGGCGCCGACAGACGGGACATGAAGGCCACGGTCATGACGGTCGCCTCCTCGCCGGCGGGAGCGCCAGATCTCAAGGATGTTTCGACAACCTGCGATGCACGAGCGTCACTGCTCCCCAGGTTTCCGAGTATAGCATTACACTACGGCAGGATCGCACGACAGTTCAGCAGACGGCGGAGCGCGGGAGCGACGGACGTAGAATCAGCCCCGAGTCAGCAGTAGAATATTGCCATGTTCATAATGGTCGTCATGCTCGTGACTATCGGAGCGATATGGCCTGGCGCGCTGCTCACAGCTGAGATGCCGGCACCCCAAGCACCCGATGTGAACGAGCGTGTGAACCAAGCGCTGGGTCCGGAGGGCGGAGTGCAGGTCTATATGGATCCTGACGGGAATGTAGAAACTATTCTCGATCCCCCGGGTGGCGAGCCTCATAGCACAGTGCAGCCGCCGCAAAGTCCGTCGATGAACCTCGGTCCTCCTCTTCAACTGAACCGCCCTCCATTCCAACTACCTCAATCCGTGACTCCTACTTACCCACCCGCTCAAAGTTTTCCACAAAAAGCTCGCTAGAACTAAGAGCCGATCTGGGAATTGGATGCGATGGGCGAGGCCTTCCCCACGTGATAGATGAAATGTGAGATGTATAGCACCGCCTACGGGCGGCTTCGCTAGCAAATAAAGAAATGACTGGCGGCGAATCGGAGAGAAACGGCCTGATTCCTCTTCAAGATCTCATCTGCTATGGAACAAGATCCTCACGCATGCGTCAGGATCAATTTCCGACGGGTGAAGAAGAAGCAAAGGGCTCGGCCGGCTTCGACCTTGAACTCGAAGAACGGAGAAGCAGGGACATTCTACTTTTTCAGGCCACCTTGGCACACGGCTGCCTGAGGGAAGAGGCGGTAGGAGTGAGGAGCGATGGAGGAGCCGGACCATCACGCGCTGGAAAATTCAGAATGTCCCAATTACTTTGTCTTTTCCGGGAAACGTATTTCGTGAAATGCTTTTGATATGGAATGTGATACGAGCGGCCTGCAACGAAACGACCTCAGAAGCAGCTATTCAGGCCGAAGTGGCCCCCCTGCAGGAACCTCTGAAAAGGAGGCGCGAACGCGCAAACCACAGACCGTCCAGCATCATGATCGCGTCCTGCTCGTCGCCTTTAGTCGGTCCAGCTTAATACCAGCATTTGTATGCGATCTGCCCTGCGTCATGCTATTCAGTAAGAACCAAATCTTGTTGATTGGGGATAGGAATGGGAAACCATATTGCACGTCAACTCCTGATCGGGCTTGATGCTATGGAGTGGAATCTCGTCGAGAGATGGGCAGCCGAGGGAAAGCTTCCGACTTTTCAACGATTGCTCAAAGAAGGCCTACACGGAGAATTGAGGACAACTTCCGCGCAGTTGCCTGACACCGTCTGGGCGTCGATTTGTACCGGAACGAATCCCGGCAAGCTTGAGAAGTACTTCTATGCCCAGTACGACCCTCGTTCCGGAAACCTTAGAAACGTTCCTGATGATGCTATCCATGGAGTCCCCTTCTGGGAGTATCTGAGTGAATCCGGTAAGAGGGTCAGTATCGTTGACGTTCCCAAGTTTCCTTTGAGCCGACGGATCAACGGGTTACATCTCACCAACTGGGGCGCGCATGCCACGAAGACGGCACGTGCCTCATCTCCCGAATCTTTGCTTGGCGACATCGATGGATTATTCGGACGTCATCCCGTTGGAGATTGCGACGCGGTCGATGAAAAGCCTCAGGCCTTATACGACCTACGACGGCGAACTCTAGCGGGGCTGCGATTGCATGGCGAGCTGTTCCGCTGGCTGATGGAGAAAGAACCGTGGGATATTTTCTTCGCGGGGTTTTCGGCGCCGCATTGCATCGGCCATCACTTCTGGCATTACATGGACCCGGACCATCCCCGCCATGACCCCTTAGATCCTCATAAGCTGAACGATACCATCGAAGTGACATACCGTGCGCTGGACAACGAGATCGCAAAGATGCTCACGCTGGCGGGAGACAATGTCCAGTGTCTCATAGTAGCGGGACACGGAATGGGGCCCATGTATCATGCGTCCTGGCACCTGAATGAAATATTGGATTTACTGGGCTATGGTCAGGCTTCTAAGAGGGGATTAACTACCCAGAAGATTCGGGAAGCGCATGTGAATCCTTGGCGATTGTTAAAGATGATCCTGCCCGGCAAGGTGCAATACGCCATCAAGGCGGTACTACCTCAGCGCCTGCAGGATGAGCTTATTTTTAGATGGTATGCAGGCGAACGCAATTGGGCGGGTCGCCGGGCTATTGCAGTGCCCAACAACGACTCTGTGGGTGCTATCCGCATCAATGTTGTAGGCCGGGACAAGCACGGCGTCGTACAGCCTGGCGAGGAATATGAGCGCGTATGCCGTGAGATCTCGGATGCATTGTATGAAATACGCGATCCTCAGAGCGGCCGGAAGGTGGTCAAGCATGTCACCTTCACGCATCAGAAGTTTCAAGGACCTTACCTGGATCAGCTCCCCGACCTGACCGTGTTATGGGACCAATCTTTCCCTTGGGATTCGGTTCAATCCGTCCGCTTAGGCACGTTGCATCTTCGACGACAGGATGCGAGAAGCGGTAGTCATTCGCCTCATGGCTTTCTTGTGATGCACGGGCTGGGAGTGCCTGCAGGCCGTGCGGTCTACGGACACTCAATATACGACATTGCTCCGACTGTGCTTCAGCTGGCAGGCATACCGATTCCCCGTCATATGGACGGAAAACCTCTCGATCTGTGCCACTGAAAACAAAGGGGGTCGGGAGTCTTTTCCTGCCTGCTCGAACACACCGTGGGGTCAGGCATGAGTATTGACTTCCCGGCGCCGCGTCTCCTGCAATCGACATGACCATCAGCACGCGACGACGCCCCTCATTATTATCTCCCACCTAAACACCCGCGAGATCGTGGCAGCACGCTTCCCTACTCCCGCTCCCGTTTATCGGCCACCTTGCAGACAGCTCACATTTTGCATATACATAACTGACTTCGAATGGGAACACGAAGAAAGAAGCCGGAAACATTCTCGTCATTGTGTACACGCTCAGGAGTCACGGCCATGAAAAAACTATCCGCCTCATCAGTGCGCGAGCGGCGAACCGAAAAGAAAAAAAACGCTACCAAGAAGCGACCGATTGATTATTCGGACATCCCTCCGCTGTCCGACCGGCAACTTGCCTCTCTGCGTCGAGTGGGACGACCTCCATTGGGAGCGGAACGGCGGCAACTCATTGCCATCCGACTCGACCCCACGGTGCTTCGATGGGTGAAATCTCTCGCAGCCGAGCGGGGGGTCCCCTATCAATCCCTCATCAATGACTTGCTGGCGGGAGAGATGCAGAAGGCAAGCTAGACTCACCGCCTCCTCCAAACTCACCGCGAAAATGATGGAATGGAAGCGCGCCTCCACGAAGGCCGCCTGACTTCTTGCTCTGGAGAAATTCCCTTCCCCTATGGAATTTCTCCAGAACCCTTCCCCATTCAAGCGCCGACCATCATTCGCCAATCGAATCAACTTGTCAGCGTAAGCATATGTTTCAACAGGACTTAACATCGCTTCGCACATCCCCTCACTCCCCGGCATAGTCCCTGCGATACCGCTCCCTATAATGGTGCCGCACTCTTCCATTCTCTTGATCGACGACAGCCCCGGCGAGTGTGAACTGTTTCACCTGGCGCTGGTTCAGACCGGGTTGGATGTCACGCTCTATACGGAGCAGGATGCCGGGTCAGCGTTTCAGTTCCTGAACAACCATACTGACTTGCCCGCTTTAATTCTGCTCGACTGGCACCTCGGCAAGCAGCGGGGCGATACGCTTCTAAAACGGCTGCGGGCAGACTCCCGCCTTGCCGCCATCCCCGTCGTCGTCTTTACCACCTCCGACGATGCGTCCGACCTCTCTCTCGCCTATGCCAGCGGCGCGAACGGCTATGTCGTGAAACCGGGGACCTTCGCCGAACTCATTCAATGCACGAGTGCTATCTGCCGATACTGGCTGGAACGGAATCGCGTGCCTCATATGGTAGGAACCCCATGCTGACCAAAGCTGCGCTGAAGAACCCCTACGCCGTCTTCGCCGTCTGCATGATCGCCCTGATCCTTGGCGCCGTGTCCTACAAGAAGATGCGCGTGGACATCTTCCCGGAAATCAAAATCCCCTCCATCCTCGTCACCACCTTCTACCGGGGCTTGAGCCCCGGCGAGATGGAGGGCGCCATCACCCTCCGCATGGAACAGCGCTTCGTCGAAGCGAGCTACGTCGAGCACATCGAGTCCCAGTCGCTCGCGGGGATGAGCTACATCAAGGTCTTCTTCCAGCCCGAATACAGTATCGACTCGGCACAATCGGAACTGACCAGCCTGGCCTATAGCATCATCCGGCTGCTGCCGCCCGGCGTCTATCCGCCCTCGGTCTATAAGTTCGGCGTGTCCAGCTTACCGGTGGGACTGCTCTCCGTGAGCAGCGATACGCTCGGCCCCAAAGAGATCCGCGATCTGGCCTACTTCACCGTGCGCCAGCAGATCGCCAACATCCCCGGCATTTCCTTCGGCCCGCCGCTCGGCGGCAAAGTCCGGCAGATCACCGTGTTCATGGATCAGCAGCGCATGCTGGCGCGCGGCGTCTCGCCCTCCGACGTGGTGAAGGCGATCAATGCGCAAAGCGCGATTATTCCGGCGGGCAACGTCAAGCTGGGCGATCTGGACTATTACGTCTACTCCAACAGCCTGATCGACGTGGTGGACCAGATCAACGACATCCCCATCAAGGTGGTGAACGGCACGCCGATTCTCGTCCGGGATATCGGCACGGCGTCGGACAGCTCCGCGATTCAAACGTCGATCGTGCGGGTCAACGGCCGCGAGGCGACATATCTCCCGATCACCAGACAGGAAGGCGCCAATACGCTGGAAGTGACCGACGGGATTCGCGCGAAGCTGTCGAAACTCACGGAAATTCCTGCGAACACCTCGGTGAAATTCATCTACGATCAATCGCTCTATATCCGCCAGGCCATCGCCAATTTGCAGAAGGAAGGGTTGCTCGGCGCCGGCTTGGCCGGCCTCATGATCTTCCTCTTCCTGCGCAGCATCAAAGCGGCGCTCGTCGTCGGCCTGGCCATTCCCCTTTCGCTGACGGCCGCTTTGGTCGCGCTCTATCTGACCGGCCAATCGGTGAACATCATGACGCTGGGCGGATTGGCCCTGGTCATCGGGACGTTGCTGGACAACAACATCGTCGTGCAGGAAAATCTCCATCGCCATTTGCTCATGGGCAAGAGCGGCCGCGCGGCGGCCGAAGACAGCGCCGTCGAACTGACACTGCCCATTCTTGTGGCCACGATCTGCATTCTGATCGTCTATCTGCCGATCGTCTTCTTCTCCGGAATCATCAAGTATCTCTTCGTGCCGCTGGCCATGACCGTGGCGTTTGCCATGCTGGCGGACTATGCCGTCTCCATGACCGTGACGCCGGTGGTGCTGGCGCGGCTCTATCAGCATGGGCATGGCAACGGGTCGCAGGAAGAAGAAGACGCCAAAGACTGGTTTCGCTTCGTGCTGGCGCTCTATGAACCGGTCCTCCGCGCCGGCGTCCGTTTCAAAGCCCTGGTAATGCTCCTGGCGCTGCTCGCGCTGATCGGCACCGGCGCATTGTTGCTCCCGCAACTCCATACCGAGTTCTTTCCCCGAGTCGACGCGGGCAATTTCACGATGACCGTCAGCGCGCCGGAAGGCTCGCGCATCGAGAAGACCACGGCGATCGTGGCCGAGCTCGAAAAACTCGTACAGGACACCATCCCCAAGCAGGACCTGGAAGAAGTGGTCTCCAACACCGGTCTCTACTTCGGCGATGCCGCCCGCTTCGCGCCCAACACCGGCAACCATACCGCCTTTATCCTGGTCAATCTTGTCACCGGGCATGAAGGCCGTACCGACGACTACATCGCCACCCTGCGCACGAAAGTCCGCCAGGCGCTCCCCGGTGTGGAAGTGAGCTTTTCAACCGGCGGCATCATCAGCGACGTGCTGAACTTCGGCCTGCGCGCGCCGATCGACATTCAAGTCAAAGGCCCCCGGCTGGATCTGATTCGCCCGGTCGCCGAACAGATCCGCGATAAGGTCGCGCAGGTGGCCAATACCAGCGACGTGCGCATCAAGCAGGGCAAGAGCTATCCGGAACTGCACGTGAACGTGGACCGGACGAAAGCCGCCTACTACGGCATCACCCAGGACCGCGTGATCGTGGATGTCATCACCGGCATCAGTTCGAATATCGCCTTGAGCCCCAATTACTGGCTCGATCCCAAAACCGCCAACGGCTATTTCCTCCTCGCGCAATATCCCGAACAGTCGCTCACGAAGACGGAAGATCTCCTGAACATCCCAATCATCGGCGCGCGGACCCCGCTGAACCCCACGTCGTCGCTGACCACCGCCGGCAGCGGCGGGTCGATTGTCGCGCTGCAAAACACGCCGTTCGCCGGACGCAACCTGGATCTTTCGAACGGCTTCTACGCATCGGACGACCGGCGCGGCCCGCCGGTGCTGCTGCGCGACGTGGCCTCGCTGGAGATGAAGACCGGGCCGGACAGCGTGGACCACTACGACCTGTCCCGCCTGATCAACGTGCTCGTCACGCCGGTAGGCAACGATCTGGGCCACGTCGCCGCGGATATCGAACGGGTGCTCGCCACCGTGCCACTGCCGAAAGATGTCACGATCGCCATCAAGGGCGAGGTCGCCAACATGCGCAGCGCCTTCAGCAACTTCGCGCTGGCCCTGCCGCTGGCCGTGCTGCTGATCTATCTGGTGATGGTCGGGCTGTTCCGCTCGATGATCGATCCGCTGATCATCCTGATCGCCGTGCCGCTCGGCTGGATCGGCACCGTCCTCATGCTGCACCTGACCAATACCTCCGTGAACGTGGAGTCGATGATCGGCACCCTGATGATGATGGGCATCGTCGTCTCCAACAGTATTCTCCTGGTCGATTTTGCCAACCGCATGGTGGCATCCGGCGCTTCCGCCGAACAAGCCGTGCTGGAAGCGGGCAAGCGGCGCATCCGGCCGATTCTCATGACGGCGCTCGCGACGATTCTCGGTCTGCTGCCACTCGCCCTCGGATTCGGCGAAGGCAATGAAACGATGGTCCCGCTGGCTCGCGCCGTCGTCGGCGGCCTGGCTGTGTCCACCGTGATGACGTTATTGGTCGTGCCGGTGTTGCATGCGCTGGTGCTGGGGCGACGCGTTCCCGCCGGCGCCGCTCCTGAACCGGCTGTGATGGAAGAGGATATCTAAGATGATGCTGAACCGGACGGTCTGCTGCATGGCCCTGTTGCTCTCGACGCTCTTCGGCTGCCAGCGGGATGAACCGCCGCAGAAGGCGGCCTCCAACGGCACCGCCGAGAACGGCGCCCCGGTCGTGACCGATACCCAGCCGGTGGATGTGCAGGTGACGAAACCGGTCAGGCAGCCGCTGATCTATACGATCACTCTGCCGGCCAATATCAGCCCGCGCTATCAAACTACGCTCTACGCCAAAGTCTCCGGTTATCTGAAGTGGATCGGTCCGGACAAGGGCGATCACGTGAAGAAGAACCAGGTCGTCGCGATCATCGATGCGCCCGAAGTGGAAGAGCAGTACCAGCAGGCAGTGGCCGATTACAAGATCAAGAAGATCACCTTCGAACGCTTGGACAAGGTGCTGCACGAATCGCCGGATGTCATCGCGAAGCAGGATGTCGATGTGGCCGAAGCGACCTACGAAGGCGCGAAGAATCTCATGCAGCAGCGAGCCGCCATGCGCGAGTATACGAAGGTGCGCGCGCCCTACGACGGCATCGTCACCGCGCGCTTCGCCGATCCCGGCGCGTTGATCCAGATCGCGACATCGTCCGCGACCAATGCGATTCCCCTCTTCACCGTCATGGATCTGGATACGGTGCGGGTCTATGCCAACGTGCCGCAGGACGAATCCTCCTGGATCACGCCCGGCAAGACCAAGGCGAGAGTGCTCTTGAAGGAACTGCCGGATCGCTCCTTCGCCGGCATGATCACCCGCTCCACGCTCGCGCTCGATCCTTCCACCAGGAGCTTGCTGGTGGAACTTGACCTGCCCAATCCCGACCATGTCTTGCGGCCCGGCACCTACGCCGAACTGGCCTTGGACCTGCGCGAGATTCCCGATGCGCTGGCCCTGCCGCCGCAAGCCGTGACCAGCGGCCAGAAGGGCAAATCCGTGTTTATCATCGCTCACGGCAAGGCGAAGTCCGTTCCAGTGCAGACCGGCATCACGAACGGGACGTGGATCGAGATCACCAACGGGCTCGACGGCTCTGAAGACGTCGTGGTAGTCGGCAAGCGGAAACTTCTGGAAGGCTCTCCCGTGCAGGCCGCCCCGTTCAAAATGCCGGACGCCAAACCCTCACAGCAGAAATTCGACCGGCGCTCGGCAGGCCAGCCGCCCTCGCCGACGCCATACGAAGGAGCCAAGCCATGATGACCATTCGATCGACTACGCTGTTACTCTCCATGTTCTTGGTGATCCCTGGGCTGGCGACAGCGCAACCAACCGGTTCAACCGACGCGACCGCCAAGGGCCGCTTTCTCGGTCTGCAGCAGGCGATTGAAACCGGCTTGCAGAACCATCCGATCGTGCAGGAGGCCAACGCCGGTCTCGCCGCCTCCAGCGCGAGGACGGATCAGACCAAGTCGCTCTACTATCCGCAAGTCTTTGCGAACGCCGACGGCACAGCCGGGGCCGGGCGCCTCAATCCCCGCTTCCTGGTCGGCGGCGGCCTGCTTCAACCCAACTTGAGCAACTACACCGCCGGCGTGCTGGCCAGCCAGCGAATCTACGATTTCGGTTTCACGAAGAATCTGGTGGAGTCGTCCCAGTACGGCGAGCGGGCGCAGGAACAGGACGTCAACGCCCGGCGCGCGCTCGTGATCGTCTCCATTCAACGCAGCTATTTGAACAGTCTCAAACGCCAGAGGCTTGTCCACATCGCGGAAGAAACGGTGCGGGAACGCGGGATCATTACCGGCCAGATCGAGACGCTCTATCGCCAGCAGCTCAAGTCCAAACTGGATCTGGACCTGGTCAAAGTGGAGCTGGTCAATGCGGAATCGCTGCTCGTCCGCAGCCGGAATGATTTGAAGTCCAGTTTCGCCGACCTCAATCGCACGATGGGCATCGCCGGATCGGAGGATTACACGCTGGAAGACGTCACCACCGATGTGAAAATTCCGCGCGCGCTGGGCGATCTGATCGTCGAGAGTCTAGGCCACCCGGAGCTGAAGCGAGCCAAAGAACAGACTGCATCGGCCGAGGCGAAGAAACGGGCCATGAAGAGCCAATACCTGCCGACGGTCTCCGCTATTGCGAGCGGCGGCTACTACGACACCTTCGATCCCAACCGTAATGTGGCGACCGGGGGCTGGTGGGCGGCGGGCGGAATGGTCTCCATGCCGCTCTTTACCGGCGGGCTCATCGAAAATCAGGTGAAGGAAGCGGCGGCGCAACAGGCGGCAGCCCAGGCCCAGAGCAGCAATATCGAACAAGCCCTCACGCAACAGGTCACGAATGCCTACCTCGACACGGTGACGTTTGCGCAGCAAATCAAACTGGCGGAGGAATTGGTCAAGACGGCGCAGGAAGCCTTAAGTCTCGCCAAGCAACGATACAAACTCGGTCTCGGCACGATTGTGGAAGTGACGCAGTCGGAGGTGGGGCTCACCACGGCGCAAACCAAACTGGCCGAGGCGCAGTACGATTACAAAATCGCCGAAGTGACACTGGCCTACGCCGCCGGCGGCAGCGCGCAGTTGCAAATCGACCCCACGATTCGATAGCAGGCTGGTGAAAAGGCCCGCCGGTCAGATCAGTTCTCCGGCTGATTGCCGGAGGTCGTGGAAGACACCGCCGGCGGAGGCGGCAGTTTGCTGAGGTCGATGACCACTTCGTCCGCCCCGTTGGCCAGAACGCCGTCGATCCAACTGCTCTGCGTGCGTCGCATCGCTTCGTGCGGCTGGAAGAATAAATCAAACCCCTTCGCCGCCGTCGGCCGCATCGGATAGCGCCGGTCGTAAATCATGCCGTAGGTGGGAATCCCGTAGACGATCTGCCAGTTTCCCAATATCAGATGCAGTTCCGTGCCCTTCATGTACAGGCCGCCCGACGTGACGATACGCTTGGTCGAGGCTTGCGGCTCGCTCAGATAGAAGGTCACCCGCTCGTTGGGCTTGGCCTGCGCCAGCGCCTCCGCCAGTTGCGCCGACAGGAGCGCAATCTCCTGATCCTGAAACGCCGCCTGAAACGGCGCGTCTCCCGCAATCCACTTCTGCAACCAGATCCGATGCTCCTGAATGACCAGCCCTTGCAAGAGGGGCCGCAGCACGTCCGGCCCCAGCGCCGCCGGATGGTTGTTGTGGCTCGGCGGCCACTCCACGAGATAGCCGCGATCCTCTTCCAGCCGCACATAGTTCACGGGATCTTCATAAATCGTCCGTGACGGCACCTGCGGAATCGCACAGCCGGCCAGGAGCAGTAGTCCTGAGAATTGAGCACTGAGTGCTGAGTAGAGGACAAGCCTCGATATCCAGATTCGCTTCTGCTTACTTCCTGACTCAGCACTCATAACTCAACACCCAGCACTTCAATCCGCGATCGTGACGGTCATCTCGACGCGTTCGAGGGGATTGTCGTTCCCGTCGCGTTTCATGCTGACGACTTTATCCGCCACGTCCATGCCGGTCACGACTTCGGCAAACACCGTGTACTGCCAGTCCAGGAAATTGGCGTCCGCCACGCAGATGAAGAATTGCGAGCCGGCGCTGTCCGGATCGTTCGAGCGGGCCATCGAGACGATGCCGCGCTTATGCGGCTTGCTGTTGAACTCCGCCTTCACTTTATGGCCGGGGCCGCCCATGCCGTGCATCGACCGGTCGGGATTCTTGCTGTTGGGATCGCCGCCCTGAATCATGAATCCGGGAATCACTCGGTGGAAGGTGGTCCCGTTATAGAAGCCCTTCTTCGCGAGATCCGTAAAGTTCTTCACATGGCCCGGCGCCACGTCGGGGAAAAATTTCAACACGATCTCGCCCAACGCCTGCCCCTTGCTCGCCACGCTGATCGTCGCCTTCGTCGCACTGCCTGCGTCTGCCATATCCTGATCCTTTCATTGGTTATCGAAAACGAAATGGCGGCGGGGCCAACCCCGCATCCAATCCCTGGTTCACTGCCACCCAGCTCTGTCCATCGTCGCTGCGAAACACCCCGGAACTGGTCCCGACATACAGCGGCCCCGTCCCGCCGCCGGTCATCACTTGAATCGAGAGGTTCGTCAGCCCTTTGTTCAGCGGCGTCCACTGCCGCCCCTTGTCGATCGTTTTGAAGATGCCGTTGCCCGTGGCCACGATCAGGCCTTCGTCGATGATCACGATGCCGCGAATGGAGTCGTTGGGCAGGGCGCGGCTGATCGCCTTCCAGCTGGACCCGCCGTCTCCGCTGCGAAACACCCCGCCGTCGAAGGTGCCCGCATAGATCCCCTGCTCCCGGTCGATGGCCAGGACCCGGATGAAGTTCTCGATCATCCCCTCATGGTCTTTGAGACCCTGTTGCATACGGACCCATCCGGCGGCGTTCTGCTTGAACCGGAGAATGCCCTTGCCCGAGGTGCCCGCGAAGAGCGTGCCGTCGGTCGACCGCACCAGCGCATGAACCAGCACATCGTCCAACCCGGTAGTCACGATCGTCCATTTATCGCCGGCCGCGTTCAAACGATAGGCTCCGCCCGACGTCCCGGCATAGAGCCCTTCGTTGGTCACCAGCAACGACTTGATCTCCAGCCGCTTCAAGCCGTCGTTGATCGACTGCCAGGACTTGCCCTCGTCTTTGGACCGGAACACGCCGCCGCGGAACGTCCCGGCATAGACCGCTCCGTCCCGCCCGGTCGCCATTGTCAGAATGAAGGGATCGTTGACGCCGGCGCCGACGCCCGTCCAGGTGCTCCCCCGGTCGCTGCTGCGGAAAATGCCGTTCCCGAAGGAGCCGGCATAGATCGTATCTTTTCCGGAGAGTGTCAGCGCCTGCACACTCGCAATGGTCTGCCCGAACGGGCCGTCCGGCCCGAATGCGTCACCGCCCTGGATTTGCCCGTGCGGGGACGGCATGTCCAGCGGCGGAGCCGGCGGCTCCGCCCCCCATGCGACCGTCGCCAACGTGCAGTACAACAGACTCAGCGATGCGCCACGCATGAGACGCAACATGAATAACCGACACTCATACCGCATTCTTATTCCCATCTCTGGCACCCTCGCTCATCACGTCTTCACACTAGCGATATGTGCCGAACGCAGGCTGTTCAGAAAGGCCGTTCAGCAAGGCCGCAGCGAGCGCAGAGGCGAGGCGTACGCGGGGCGGTACGTTGAGCCTCGGCGCGAAGCGAGAACGCCGCTGGCGGACTTTCTCAACGGCCTGCTAGCGCATCCGCGTGCCCGCGGTCCCGATCGGCAAATCCGGATCCAACGGAAGATCGATGCCGCCGTTGCCGTCTTTGCCGCGCCCGAACATCCAGGCGCCCAGGATCCCGATTTCATATAACACCATCATCGGCACCGCCATCAAGAGCATGGTAAAGAGCGTCGCATCCGGGGTGACAATGGCCGAAATGATCAAGGCCGCCATGATCGCGTGCTTGCGATACTGCGCCAACTGCTTGGCCGTGACGACACCGGCGAGCGCCAGCAAGGTGAGCGCCAGCGGCAATTCGAACGCACAGCCGAAAATCAGCAGGAACTTCACGTTGAAATCGATATAGGTCCCCACGCTCAATTGCGGCGTAATGTCCCGATCCATACCGAAGCTGACGAAGAAGTCGATGACCAGCGGCAGGATGACCAGGTTACAAAAGATCAACCCCAGGATGAACAAGCCCCCGGCCAGCAGGAACAGCGGAATCGCCCAGCGCTGTTCTTTCTGCAGCAACGCCGGCTCGACGAACTTCCAGAACTGATAGAAGATCACCGGAAGGCTGACGATCACCGCGGACAGAAAGGACACTTTAATGGAGGCAAACAGCGCTTCAGTCGGGCCGTAAAATACCAACTGATTGGGAAAGGGCCGGTTCAGCCAGGCGACCATATCGGCGGAAAACGAAAAAGTGGCGATGAGCGCGACCAGCAGGGTGGCCCCGATAATGATCAATCGCCGCTTGACGGTACTAATATGAGCGGCAAGCGGGTTGATAAACTGAGCCATGATGTGTGGGCACCCGGCCGCCGGACCGACCGGCGACCGGGCCATTCCTTAGCGCGCGGCTTGGACCGTTCCTTGTTCGCGATATTGACGGATCAACTCCGCCATCTTGTCTTTCATGGCGAGCTTTTCTTTTTGTAAATGCTTCTTCACGACTTCTTCCTGGGGCGTCAGCACATGGCGCCGTTGCAATTCGTTCAGCTCGCCGTCGAGCCGGTGATGGGTTTCCTCCAACGATTTGAACTCACGGCTGGTCTGTCGAAGCTGGTCCGCGAGTCCCTGTTCAGTCTGCATGCCACACCTCCTGGTCGGGTTAGTGAGCGGGAACTGAGCCTCCCTCGTTGACGGGCGCAGACCTGCGCCCGGAGCCGGCGGGGATCACAATCGGCTCCATCTCCATGAGCACCGCATCTTCGACTGGATTGGAATAGTATGCGGGACGGATCGACACCTGCGTAAATCCGAAGCGCCGGTAGAGTGCGAGTGCGGCATGATTGGACGCCCGAACCTCGAGTACGGCGCGGGTGGCTGCCTGGGTAAACCCAGTGTGCAAGGCGACATCCACTAGGGCCGCGCCAATTCCACGACGACGCATCTCTTCTGCTACGGCAAGATTCATCAGGCGCACTTCTTCAAACACGATCCAAAAACACAGGGAACCGACGATCGCTCCACCCGTTGTCGCTGTCTTCGCTGCGTCACGCGCCACCAGAAAGTGTGCAAACTGGTTGCCGGTCAGTTCAGCTTCCAACATTTTGCGCGTCCAGGGGGCCGAGAAGCAAGCTTCTTCCAGACGCAACAAATCAGGCAAATCGGCCAACGTGGCTGGCATGATCTGGATCGCGTTATCCATGCGATTTTCCCGACGAGCGGGGCTGGCGTGCCGCTCTGGCAGCAGTTTTGGTGGCCACACGGGCCTGCCGACGAGCCACCGGCGAGACACCGCCGGACTGTTCGTAACGGATTTCTGCCTCCGTCCGCTGGACATACAACGGCGCCACATGATCGCCGGCAATCTCACCCCGGCGTAGCCGTTCGATTCCGGCCTGGCCAACAGTGACGGCCGAGGGCCTCACCGGGTCTCCGGGGGCCGGAATAAGTGTGACATCCGGGCCGAGGGCCGCTCGAATAGCCGGCTCCATTATCGTCCACCCCTCCCCGAGCATGGTGGTGGCACCAGGAAGCGTCTGGGCCAGTGCCTGCGGGGAACCGACATGTTCTGAAATGAGACGCTCCAGACCATCGGCGCCCCAACGAAACACCGCCCAATAGATTTCATCTTTGCGGCTGGGGAGCACGGGGCAGATCGGTCCGGATATGCCTCTGAGCGACCAGGCCATGGCTTCCAACGTCGGGACCAAGACCAGCGGGAGATCGGTGGCCGCCCGCAAACCCAGCAACGTCGCCGTTCCCACCCGCAGACCGGTAAATGAGCCCGGTCCGATGGAGCACGCCAGCCCGTCCAAGTGCTTGAGGGTGAGCCCGGATTTGGCGAGGAGCCGGGTGATCGTCGGCAGCAAGAGCGTGCCATGCGCACCGGTCGCCTCCTGATCTTCCCGCGCCAGAACTCTGTCATCGTCAAGGAGCGCGATGCTCTGCCAGGAGGTCGCCGTTTCGACAGCCAGGACTTTCATGACGCCGGCTCCGGCGGTGACGGCTGGCGCGAGATACGCCCGAGCTCTTCGCTCTTCAAT
Organism: Nitrospira sp.; assembly: GCA_030653545.1. NCBI lineage: Bacteria > Pseudomonadati > Nitrospirota > Nitrospiria > Nitrospirales > Nitrospiraceae > Nitrospira > Nitrospira sp. The sequence continues at coordinate 20,539 of JAURZE010000023.1, forward strand.
TCCTGATTGGAAATGATTTCATGGAACGTGACCTGCACGCTGCCCTGCCCCCGCCCGTCTTCCAGAGAAATCTTAAAGGGACGCAACAGGCGAGAATCGGGATTGCCGTTGGCCGGGATCGCTGTTTCCCCGATTGAGCGAAAATCCTCATACTGGATGGAGGCATCCACTTCACCGGCGCCGTTCAACCGCTCCTCCTGCACGACCAACAAGGTACGGCGATCAAACCACATTCGCCGGAGCAGGGGCCGATCGGGCGAGGCCGCACCGGAGCGCGGGCCAAACACATCCAGTCGATACCGTGTCCCCTCCTCGACCAGTTTCGTCGTCTCGTCTTTCCCGATGGCGCTGGTGCCTAACACGCCGCCCATGGCCCACACGCTGAGCTCGAACGGCCGGGCCAACTTACCCATCTCGCTCATGTCGGACTGGCGGCCGCTCAACACCCGCCCCATCGTCGGCAATCGCAGCATGTACAGTTCATCGGCCTGGACAAATTCAAACAGCTCGCCGCCGATCGGCGTAAATCCGCGCAACCGCATACTGTTCGGACGGCGATAGTAGACGGCGCCTTCGACGCGGGTAGAAATCGGAATCAAACCGCCGCGGACCTTCGCGCTGAAGAGGCCCTTCATGGTCCGAATCGCCGTTTCGCGTTGACGCAGCAGAGCAGCCAGCTCCTCGGCTGTCGCCTGCTTCAGCCCCACCGCCTCTTCCGGCGCCGGCGTTGTCGTACAGCCGGCGACAAGGAGACAGAGAAGCATGACAAGTGAGGCATGACGAGTGACACGGATCAATGGCATGACAGAGAAATAACGCTCCAGGATGCTCAAAAAGTTCGTCCAGCAAGGCCGCAGCGAGTGAAGGGCCGAGGCGTACCCTCTGGGGTACGTTGAGGATCTGAACGAGGCGAGAACGATGCTGGCGGACTTTTTCAGCATCCTGCTAAGCAAACACGACATCGAGCGCCTCTCCCACTTCGGTAATCCCGATCAACTCAATCCCATCGATCGGATCGACCTTGGCCAGGTTCCGTTCCGGCAACAGACAGCGCTTGAATCCCATCTTCGCCGCTTCCCGTATCCGCAACTCCGCCTGGCTCACAGCCCGGACTTCTCCGCCAAGGCCGACTTCTCCCAATACCAATAAACCCGGCTCAATGGCCACTTCACGGAGACTGGAGGTGACGGCGGCGACAATCCCGAGATCGATCGCCGGCTCATCGATGTGCATGCCGCCGACGACGTTCACATAGACATCCTGTCCGGAGAGATGCATCCCCAACCGTTTTTCCATCACCGCGAGCAAGAGCGAAACCCGGCTCAACTCCACGCCGTTGGCCACGCGTTTCGGCATGGCATAGCTGGTCGACGACACCAAGGCTTGCAGCTCGACCAGAATCGGCCTGGTTCCTTCCAGACTCGACACCACGACTGAGCCGGTACTGTGCTGCGGCCGCTCGGCCAGAAACAATTCGGACGGGTTGGCCACTTCTTCAAGGCCGCCATCCTTCATTTCAAAGACGCCGATCTCATTGGTCGAGCCGAAGCGATTTTTAACCGCACGGAGAATCCGATAGCTATGGCCTTTATCGCCTTCGAAATAGAGCACCGTATCGACGATGTGCTCCAGCAACCGGGGGCCGGCGATCGCTCCTTCTTTCGTCACATGGCCGATGATAAAGACCGGCACGCCGGCCCGCTTCGCGAACGACATGAGCTGTCCGGCGACTTCCTGCACCTGGCTGATGCTGCCGGGGGCCGAGGTAATCTGCTCCGTAAAGACCGTTTGAATAGAATCGACGACGAGCGCGGCCGGCTGAATCTCCTGCACCGCTTTGAGAATCTGCTCCAGCGAGGTTTCCGCCAGGATCAAGAGGTTCGGATGTTCGATGCCCAGCCGCTGCCCGCGCATCTTGATCTGGCGGGGCGACTCCTCACCGGACACATAGAGAACCGGCGCTTCCTTCGAGGCCAACCGCGGTAAGGCCTGCAGCAACAGCGTGGTCTTGCCGATGCCGGGATCGCCGCCGATCAGAATGACCGCGCCGGGAATCACGCCGCCGCCCAGGACGCGGTCGAACTCGCTGATCCGCGTGAGCCGGCGGTCTTCCCCCACCACTTCGATCTCGGCGATCGGCGTCGCCTTGGCCTGCGCCATCTTCATGGCCACCGGGCGCCCCTTGCCGATCGGCGCCTGCCGCTCTTCTTTCATCGTATTCCAGCCGCCGCAATCGGGACAGCGCCCGATCCACCGCGGCGACTGATGCCCGCAGGACTGGCAGGAAAAGCTGGTCTTCGCACGCATTCAGTGAAGCCTCAAGAGGATAGAAATCTGGCGAGTATAGTAAAGGAGAGAAGCGGTGAATGGAAGATACAAGGGCTGCACAGCCCGTGCACGCGTCTTAGCGCGGATTCGGCTTGTCTGTCGTGTTTGATTTCAGCCGCACGCGCCAATCCCTGGGTTCCTGATGCAGGTGTGCGACCGCGATAATGATGATCTCGACGCTTGTCGGCTCATAGATCAAGCCATAGGGAAACCGCTGCATCTGACAACGGCGAATGACGCCACCCAACGAGTGCCATGCCATCGGGAAATCGTTGATACGCCGGATGGTCTCCCAGGCCTCATCACGAAACTCATTCCCCAGCTGAATGCGTTGCGCGTTGTAGTACCGGACCGCCTCAACTAGCTCGTGATGCGCCGGAGGCAGGAATCTGATCTTCAAATTTTTCTACCAAGATCCGCGAAGACCCGCTCCGCATCAATCGCCCCAAGCTCGCCGGCATGGTACGCAGCCAAGCGATTCTCAGCTTCCTTGAGCCACATCGCATCAAGCGCGGGATTGGGCTGGTCGAGACTGGCAATCAGGCCTTCCACTAACGCCGCGCGGTCATTGGACGGAAGTTCAAGGGCCTGATGCAGAAGGGCTTTTGCTGATTGGGGCATAACCACCTCCATAAGCGTCACTCGAAACTGTACCAGCGATGCTCTATGAAATCTACCGCCCAGTCTCTCTACTGCATGAGCGGTTGAAGAAACTTTCCTAGCGGTCTGCGAAGTGCTTTATTAGGGAAGGATATATCTGGACATGTTGGTTTCTTCCCGCATATCTCACATGACCACCCGCGAAAATTCAGAATGTCCCCGTTTTTTTCACCTTGGACGGGAGTTCAAGGGCCTGGTGCAAAGTGGCTGCTACTGATTGAGGCATACCCACCTCCATAATGGCCACCTGAAGCTGCACCAGCGATGGGCTATGAAACCTACTGCTCAGCCGCCGCCCGCACGACAGCATGGAGGAACTTTTCCTGGCGGTCTGCCGAAGCGCCTTGTTAGGGAAGGAGACATATGTATGTGCTAGCTTCTTCCCGCAAATCTCGCATAATCACTCGCAAACTCTCAAAATATCTCCGCTTATTTCCCTTCGAGCAGGATTGACTATGAAGCCTTCACGCCAGATACCCTCAAGCTCGAACGGCGTAACTCCCGAAAAAGCGACCGCACAGGAGGCGTGCCCCTCAACTGCAATGCCGGCAAGGCCCGCGACGAGAGCCTGCAACTCATCATGTGAAAGATCTCCCGCGTCTTCGACAGAGATTGGAAGCAAGCGGCTTAGTTCCGCGAGCTTTGCCTGCACGGTACCAACAGGCGTGTTCGCTTTGCCGGGCAACGGCTTGAGACCGAGAGAGCGCCAAGCAGACGTTGGGAACGACTCAAGCGCGAAGCGGCTGGAGGAAGAGAGCGCCAACTCATCGAGCAACCTTGACCAGCCAAGGCTCGCAAGCTGATCGAACAAATCGACTGCAAAGGCAGTGAACGGGGCATAGTTGGAAGGCTTGGTGAAGCAGGGCAAACCGGTTTTACCCTGTGTAGAGAGCTGTCGTTCGCAGATGCGCGAATGCAGCAGCCCGTTATCGGGTGCCTTCCATGCTTGCGGTCCGTCTATAAAAATGAGGCGTGCACCCAGCTGCTCGGCAAGAGCAACAATAGTCTTTGCAAGCGCGCAGGCCTCGGGCCTACCGGTCAGGCCGAGCGCGGGAAGGCGAATGGGAGCGGCTTCGATTTGACTCTTGGCGATGCGCAAGGAGCACACGCCTATGTCCACGTAGCTTTTGTGTGCGAGGTCAATCGACAGGACGCTCAACTACCGCCCCTCCTGCTGCTGCCCAACAAAAATTAGACTAATCAGCAAACGATTTTGAGTTCTGGTTTTCTGTCCGTATAACACGCCTTGGAACTTCGTACCGAAAGTCTGTTCCACCCCTTTACATTCAAAGACCTCTTTCCTCTGTTATTCATTCCTTCACCCAGTGCGGAAAGGACATGCCGACATGTAGGCGGTTGGAGGGGCCACTGAGCGTATCAAACAAGCACAGTTTCATCCTGGGGGCTCTGCGAGCGAGAGGGATGGTCCAGTTGCCCGCTATAACTTCTTCCGAATCTCTTTCCATTCCTTCGCCACTTTGGCTTTGCGCGGGGCTTCCCCTTTCGCCGGCTCCGGCACCATCACGGCCGCCAACCGTCGCTGGAGAAAGGCTTCGGCGAAGGCTTTGGTCCGACCGATGCCGGTCTTGACGGTTTTCCATCCGTCCGCGTGCAAGGCATCGATCGCTGTCCCGAAGGCCTGCTCGCCCCCCGGTACAACCAGGACATAGCCGGCAGGGAACTTGTGCAGCTTCAACCATTCCCGCGAGGACTCGCTGGCCTGAAAACGATCGCCGCCGAAGGAGACCGAGGGCACGACATACATCACGCGATAATAAAACTGAGTGAGTTTTCCGAGTTCATCGGCGGCGTCAGGGAGCGGCGTCCCTTCCGGCTCAGGCTTGCTGCGCGGATCCGATGCGGCATGCTTCGCCTGCGGCGCGTCCATGAGCGACACCAGCTCCACGGCCACGATCGGATTCCGCCGCTCCCAGATCGCGAGATGCCCCAGGCCTTCGGTCGGCGCCACGCGCCCGCTCTCGCCGACTCGCACCTGCACCGGAATGATGCCCTGCGCCTTCGGCATGAACGGCAGCCGCGCCGTTCCGTCTTCGCCGGTCACCGCAGTCGCCACCACTTTGCCATAGACGAGCAATTCGAGCGGCTCGCCTCCCAGTCCTGCAGGAGCTGCCGCCCCCCGCGACACCAGCCGCGCCTCGACCATCACCGTCTGATTGGGTGACGACAAACCGTCGGCCACCAGGAGCGTTGCCGGAGCGGTTCCTGCCACACCGGCAGAACCAAGAGGACCGAGCACGATGGCGAGGGAGAACAGACAGGCGGTGCGGAACCTATGGCGCTTGACCTCACGCACAGGCGTTATGCGCGCAGAGCGGCCAAGACCTCGTCGACATGCCCATCGACTTTGACCTTCCGAAAGATGGCCTTCAGCTTGCCCTCGGCATCGATGACGAACGTGCTCCGCTCGATGCCCAGATATTTCCTGCCGTACATGCTCTTTTCTTTATAGACGTCGTACGCCGTCGCGACCGCCTTCTCCGTGTCGCTCAGCAGCGTGAACGGCAGCGCATACTTCGCGATGAATTTCTGATGCGACGCCTGCCCGTCGAAGCTCACACCGAGCACGACCGCGCCCGCCTTTTTGATCGATGCCATCGCATCGCGAAACCCGCAGGACTCTTTGGTGCACCCCGAGGTGTCGTCCTTCGGATAAAAATACAGGACGACCTGCTTGTCCTTCAGGCTTTTCAGCGCGACCGGCTTCCCATCCTGATCCGGCAAAGAGAATTCCGGCGCCTTCATCCCGACTGCGAGTTCCTTGGCCATGGGCATGATCCTTTTCAGTATGGACTACCGCGGTCCGCTGCCGATTCCGGGCCGCGAGGTTCCGTACGGATGTTCTTTTGAAATTTTCGGGGCGGCAGGATTTCCATAGGGCGACAATGCCGGGGAGTCCCAGATGGTCTTGTCACCGGGCGCCAGATTGGCCGCCTCAAGAAAGTGCTGCCGGGCGGCTTCGGTATCGCCGAGGGCATTGAGCGCCAACGCAAAGTTGTAGTGGGCTTGGCCGGACTGCGGCGCGACGGTCACGGCCTGCTCGAAATATCTCTTGGCGTCCTCAAACTGTTTCGCCTGGTAGGCCTGGGTGCCTTGTTCCGTGGCGGTAATCGCTTGCGGCTTCACACCGCCATCCACGAGCGCCAGCGGCGTGAGCACGCGCGGCTTCGGCTTCGATGAACAGGCCCCCATCCACGCCAACGCGAATATCACACACACGGTCGTCAGAAGCTTCATGGTATCTCTCCGCATGCCGCTAGCCCTTTCCATGCTTCCGCAGTTCTTCTTCGAATGTCTTCCGGTAGAGCACGTCCCACTCGGAACTCCCCTCGACGATGCCGCGAGAATAGGAGGCCAGTTTCGCGCGCACTTTCCGGTCGACCCCCTCTTCCTGCGCCAGCTCGACCGCCAGCACCCGCTTGATGTCTTTCAGCATGCGGGCATCATCGCCCTTCTGGCTGATCAGCGGGCTTTTCTTCACCGCCTGAAGAATGACATGGGACAGATGACTGACTTTTTCTTCACTCAACATATTGGAGACTCGTTGTTCGTCGTTCGCAGACGCGTTACGGTTCACGCACTAGAGGATAATGCCCCGCTCGCGCACCAGCTTCGTTTTGATCATGGTGAACATGCGCTGATAATCGACCTGTCCCTGTTCGATCTGCTTTTCATAGGCCTTCAGCATCTGCCGGACCTCCGCATTCAGCGCATCCTCGATCGCCAACTCCGCCGTAATGATCTGCTCCAATGATTCGACGAATGCCTTGCGATCGCCCGTGACGTCGAGCTGTCCGTCCTGCTGGAGGTGCGCGACCACCGACTCAGCCATGTGGTGAACCCGATCCTTTGAGATGCGCATAGGCTAGACTCGTTCGACGCGGATGGTGGTCGCCTCCATGACCCGGCGGAACTGCGTCGCATCGCCCACGATTTTCCCGATCACGTTCACACGATCCGCCGGGACCGGATCCGGCCCCATGCTCATCGGCGTCCGGCCGAAGAAAATCGCCAGGACCTGCCCCGCGCCCCAGTAGGCGACATCGCCGACTTTCACTTGGTTGGTCGCGGTCTCCCGATAATCCTTGACCCCGGCCAGCTTGAAATAAAACTCTTCGCCCCAGGTGTTGATCGGCGCATCGACCGGCAAGGCGGCGTACACCTCCCCGGCGGTCTTCGACCCCTTCAGTTCGGCTTCAAGTTGCACCCCGCCCACGGTGATGCGAATGCGCTTGGCTGGATCAGTCATCATAATATTTGTCGGTGTATGGGTATGGATAATCGTGTTGATTGCGGCCTGCAAATATGACGTCGAACTCTAACCGGTCTCCCGGGTGAAATCAAGGCAGCGGAGTAGCCCAGGCTTTTGCGCTCCTGCTAGAATACCGCCGCATGTTACCCTCAACCTTTGTGATCCTCCCGGGCATCGGTCCCGCGACAGAACGGCGCCTCTGGCAAGAGGGCCTGCTCACGTGGAACGATTTCTTGAGCCAGCCGCGGATTCCCGGAATCTCGGCGCAACGTAAGCAGTGGTACGACCAGGAGCTCGTCCAGGCTCAATCTGCGTTCGACTCCGGGCACCTCGACTATTTCACGACACGATTGCCCGGCCGTGACCATTGGCGGTTCTTCGAACTCTGCGAACCCCGCACGCTGTATCTGGACATCGAAACCACCGGAACCTCCCCGCATGACGGGGAGGTCACCGTCGTCGGATTGCACCGGCGAGGCGAAACCGTCTGCCTGGTCCGTGGAGAGACCCTGACCACGGAACGGCTCCAGGCAGAATTGGATGCCTGCACGCTCCTCGTCACGTTTTTCGGAACGAGCTTCGACGTGCCGTACCTGCGCGCTAAATTCCCCGACCTCAGATTCTCCATGCCGCATTTCGATCTCTGTTTTGCCGCCCGGAGATTGGGACTGCGCGGCGGACTCAAACAAATCGAACGGGAGCTTGGGATCGAACGGGACACGTCCGTCCAAGGTCTGGATGGATGGGATGCCGTGCGGCTCTGGATGCAATGGCGCGCGGGCGATGCCGCTGCGCGGGCCCTGCTGCTGGCCTACAACGAAGCCGATACCGCCAACCTCGCGCCGCTGGCGAAGCACGTGTTCGAGGACATTCTCATTCGCTTCGGCCCGGCATCAGTGGGAGCCGCGACGCCTTCATACGGGGAAAGACAGGACTGTCACACATGAGTACCTGGGTGGGAATCGGACGGAGCAACATCGGTCTCGTCCGCGCGATGAATCAAGACGCCTTTGTCACCATGGACCATCTCGGATTCTGGGCCGTGGCCGACGGGATGGGCGGCCATGCCGGCGGAGACGTCGCCGCCCAATCCGCGATCGCCACCGCCGCCGCGCAGGCGGAACGCTTCGCTGGTCCGCTCCGCAACGGTCACTGCTCGCCACAGGATTTTCTGCGGGATGTGATGACGCAGGCGAACGACGCCGTCCTCGAACGGGGCCGGCTGGAGCCTCGGCTGGCCCAGATGGGAACGACGCTGGTCACACTCCTGATTACCGCCGGCGCCACGCCGACCGCGCACCTGGCCCACGTGGGCGACAGTCGAGGCTATCTTTTTCGAGACGGCCGTCTCACACAATCGACCCGGGACCACACGTTGATCGAAACCTATCTCGCCCAGGGAATCCTGACTCCGGCAACGGCCAAGACCCATCCTGAACGGCATGTACTCACGAAAGCGATCGGGATTGCCCACTCTGCAGAACCGGATTACTCCGCCTACCCGCTTGCACCGTCCGACATCCTGCTGCTCTGCTCGGACGGGCTTACGAAAATGTTGGAAGATGCCGACATCGCCGATATTCTGGCGCCTGCGCAAGGCGACCCTATTCGGATCTGCGATCGCTTGATCGAGACTGCGCTCGCGCGCGGCGGTGAAGACAATGTGACCGTCGTCGTGATCGCGCACCGCTAACCGTTCCCCCTCAATCCCATCGTTGACAAGGCCCCTCCAGCCATGTAGCCTGATCTATCATTCAGCAGAGACGTTCCCCAGCTTCCACTTACCTACGCTGAGTAAATTAAGGATTCTGTGATGCCCGACTTCTCTCGGATCGTTTCCTTCGTCTTGTCAGGATATCTTTTCCTCACCGCTTCTCCCGGATTGGCACAGGATCATGCGGGCCCGGAATCGGTGATCCGCGCGTTGGTCGACGCCAATGCGGCACGAGACCTCGACGGCATGTCCCGGCTGATGGCGCACGATGACGATGCCACCGGCTATACCATCGGCGGGCGGAAATACGTGGGATGGCCGGAGCTGGAACGGGACATTCGCGACGAGTTCGCCTTCGTCGAAAAGCTGGAAATGCCCATCACGGACCTGAAGGTATGGACCAAAGACGATCTGGCCTGGTTTGCGATGGAGCTGGACTATATCCGCTACGTCAACGAAGGCGGACAGCTCCACCATACGGTGATCCCCCTGCGGGAAAGCGGCGTTCTCGAAAAGCGCCAGGGGCAATGGCTCCTGGTCTCATGGCATGAATCGCTCCGGGCGGCCAACTGGCCCGCGGTGGCTCACGCGCAGCCTGCGGCGCCGGTTCCACAGCTGGTTGCCGACCCAGGCGTGCTCCGCGCTCCTACGGCAGACCTGAGCGGCGAGTGGGAAATCCTCGAAGTCGAGGACGATAAACGCTACAAGGCCACACTGGACAAGTCCGGCAATGGCCCCTACACCCAGCACGGCGGCCATTTCACCACGACCAAGTTTGCCGACCGCGTCTGGCAAGGCACCTGGCAGCAACCCGGCAATGATCGTGAAGGGGGATTCGACCTCTTGCTCTCGGAGGACGGCACACAGGCGAAAGGAGTCTGGTGGTATTCCCGAGTCGGCACGCATAAGAATATTCCTCCGCGGGAACATGGCGGCTCGTATCAATGGAAACGGCTCACGCCGCCCGCTTCACATCAATGAATGATTCATCCGCACCGTGCGTTCCCTCTGCTCCGCATACCTGCGCACCGACATTTCCGATCGCTTCACCACCTCTGGGAGACTTTATGTATTGGATGCTTGTTCTTTTGATCACAGGGCTCATGGGCGCTCCCGCATTTGCCGACGGCGGCCATGACCACCACGCCGTGCCGACACTGAAGAATCAGACCACGACCACCGTCACGATAAAGGATGACACCGTCACCTTGACCTTCGGTCCCATCGATCTGCCCACCAGCCATGACGGCGACCTGGCCGCCTCGATGCCCAAACATAACTTCCAGCTTCCCGAAGATATGTACATGGTGGGGTATAAATCGGCGGTCTTTACCAAAGAAGGCAAGGAACTCCCCAGAAACTACCTCCACCATATTTTGATGCTGAACAACACGAAACCCAGTGTGTCCTGTCCCGGTGAGCCGCTGTTCTTCGCGGGGGCCGGCCTGGAAATGACCGAGGCGCGCTTCCCGGATGGGTATGGCGTCAAGCTGGCGAAAGGCGATCACCTCATGTCCGTCGTGGCCTTCTACCACAAAGCCCCGCCGACAAAAAACGTAATGGCTTCCTTCACCATGTATATGGCGCCGAAATCAAAGCCGGTGAAGGAAATGGACGTCTATCAGGTGGGCGTGAATATCGTGTGTTATAGCAAATTCGGCGCACGGGGCGCGGATCAAACGGACGAGGGCATTGAAATCAGACCGGGAGTCCAGGTCCATACGGCACCGCTGAAATTTTCCATGGATGGCTGCGTCAAGTTTGCCTATCCGCACGGCCACGATGAGCTGCTGATGATTGCGCTCGAAGATAAAGCGAACAAGCGCACGCTGCTCAGGACGGTGCCGGATGTGGACCTTGACGGCACCTTCCGGGAATTCCAGCCCCATCAAGTCTATAAAGACAGCCAAGGATTTTCCGTCATGCAATCGGGCGAGTACGATATGGTGATGGTCCATCATCACCCGCTGCAGAAAACCGAATTCCAACATGGCATGGGAAACTATCTTCTCTATATGACTCCGGGCGCTTGCCGCACCAGCGATACGGCACAGGCGAATCCGTAAGCGCACGCTCCCCCGCTCATGACGCCTGCCGGCCTCCGTCCTGTGACGTGAGGCCGGCAGGCGTTTCTTTTTTCACTTCGCACGCAAGGCCTCGTCCAAAATTGTTCGTTCACAAAGGTGCGCCGTCGATCACCCCCTACGAAAGAACCGCGCGTTCGCGTCGATTGAGGCTGTGATTGAGGCGCCGCGATATGGTATTCAAGACGGTAAACCAGCGCGGGATGCGGCTTTGGAGTCTCTCCCTTGAGGGACAGCGCGCGCGTCACCGCCTACAGAGGATTTATCACATCTATCCCTCTGGGACTGGGCCGGCTCGACGTCCCCAGCAACACGGAATTGGTCCATGCCGCAGAGTGAGCCCGTTACTATCCTGGTCGTCAATGAGCAAGCTGACGAAATCAAGCTCGTCACACTGAGCCTGCGCGGCTTCTTTCCCGATTGCCGGGTTGAATCGGTCTATTCCGCCGAAGAAGCCCTCCGGTGGGTGGATCGCGCCGAGTGGGACCTGATTCTGATCGATGAGCGACTCGGGCTCCAGAGTCGCCCGTCGTTGGTGGCCACGCTCAGGGAACGCCTCCCGACTACCGCGATTGTGCTGCAGACCGACCGAAGCGATTCGACCGCCGCCGTCACGGCGCTGCAAGCCGGTGCCAACTTTCTTCTCTTCAAAAAATCACCCGCGTTTCTGACCGAACTGGTGCTCTACGCCAAAGGCGCCATCGAACAACGCCATCTCCGCGCCACGTTCGCACACACGCACGATCGGCATACTCGCCTACTGGAAACACTCACGGACGTGTTCTACGAAGTCGATACGGAAGGACGGTTTGTCTTCATTAGCCCCGGGGTCACCGCGCTCCTGGGCTACCAGCCCGAAGAACTGACCGGGGCACCCTTTTCCAAGCTGATTCCTCCCGATCAACAAGCGCGCGCGCACCATCGCATCAATGACCGCCGCACAGGCCCTCGGGCGGCGCGCCGGGTCCTGATTGAATTACTCAAGAAACCTCAGGCCACGGGCTCCGGCCAGGCCCGCGTGCAGGCCGAAGTCAGCGCCAAGGGTCTCTACGATGCGCGCCGCCACTACACCGGGAGCCTCGGACTCATCCGGGATATGACGGGGCCTCTCGCACAGACCGAGACCATTCAACGCCTTGAAACCAGACTGCTCGAATCAGATCGCCACCGCGCGATCGCCCAGCGCTTGACCAGCCTGTCGCATGATCTGCACCGGCCGCTCTCCGCCGTGTTGACCCAATCCCAGCGGCTCCTGGACACAATCCGTGAGGCTCAGTTTGATACGCGCCTTGAAACCCTGACCGCGCGCGCACGGGAGGCCTCGGCATATGGAGACGCGTTAGCTCGGGCAGTCGTTGATGCCGGTCTAGCCGAAGACACGCTAGGACAGGTCATTGCCGAAGCTCTGGCTCCCGTTGCTCATCTCAACATCGTGCAGCACCGCGATGCGACCGGCCTTTCGAACGTGGGCAGTTCACGGAACGTCTGGGTACGGATCATTCAGATTGTGGTGATCCAGGCGATTCGACAAATGGCCGCCCGCCAAGCGATGCACCGGCTGGACATATTCGCGCAGACCGTCACGGCCACCGGGACACCGATCGATCCGGCGCCTGGCCTCTTTCCAGCTCCGGCACCCCGAGAGGTCGAGATTCTGATTCAGGAAAGCGACTCGGCAGCTACTCTCACGACCGGCTCACTACCGGCCTCCCCTGATCTCAACCAGGCCTATGAAGACATCGGCCAACTCCAGGGTCGCATGGAGTGGTTGGCCCCGGCGAGACAACCGCTCTCCATCCGCCTGTGGCTGCCGATTCCTGACGTGCCTCAGACACCTGAGGCAGCAGCAGAGGCGGCGCCAAGCCCGCCTGAGCCGCCCACAGCGGCACCGGTCGACACTCACGTAGAAACTCCGCTGCCTCCACCTTCAGACGGACCGCTCCCGGATCGAAGGATGGCCATACGTGCCGCGGTCCAACTTCCGGCGCGAGTGACCGTCGGCCCAGCAGTCCGCGAGGGAACCGTTCACACCTTGAGCCTGACGGGAGCCACCGTCACCCTGGTCGGGCCGCTCCCGAATCTCTCTGGCCAATCCGCCTATTTGGTGTTCAAGACCGTCGTAGGGATTCTGGAACTTCAAGCCACCGTCCACGAGCGTGGCATGCAGACCGGACCACCCGGTGAGACCGGAGAGCGCCCGGTCCTCGCATTCGAATTTACTCCGCCAGGAGAAACCGAGCGGAAGGTGCTGGGCTCCTTTATCGAGGCCGCCCAAGAACGGAGCCTGGCGATCAGCCTTGAGGCGTTACTGTCTCAGCCTGATGACGTCGCGCTTCCGGACCAGCCCGGTCAGGACCACCGAGCCACCGATCACCGGGAAGGCATCCGGGTCCGAGTCGCACTTCCGGTCCGGATTGATGGGGCTCACGAACAGAATCCGGCCGCTCGACAGCTTGGACTGGCGGTGAATTTGTCACGCGGAGGGGCCTGCCTGCAGGCCAAAACGCTTCCCGGCCAGGTGGGCGAGACGATCGTCTTGCATTTCCCCCACGGCAATGGGCAAAGTCATTCACAGCCTCACGAACCGGCCGCACCGGACGCCGTACTCCCGGCGCAAATCGTGTGGACGGCTCCAGACTCCACGGCTCCTTCCGAGTTACGCCCGACGCACACTGAACCGGGTCAACGTTTCGGCGTCCGCTTTATTGAACTGCCGGCCTTCGCCGAGCGCGAGGTCAACCGCGTCGTCGCCCAACACATCGGCTCGTCCATCGACTTGGATGGGATCGCCGGACGTGCGGCCATTGTCAGCGCCAGACGAGAATGCCGGAATGTACGCGGCCAAGTCATCGCCATTACCGACGATCACGCACGTCACCAGATTTCCCCGAATACGCCTATCGTGATCCTCTCTCCCGGCTTCGGATGCACCCAGACCGACTACATTGCCCTGTCAGAATTCTTGGCCATCAATCGGCTCCGCGTCCTGCGCTATGACTACAGCAACCATATCGGCCAAAGCGACGGCGATGTCCTCCAGACGACATTGCGGAGCATGCAGGCCGATCTGCAAACGGTTCTTGAATTTGCTCATACGACGTGGCCCACCGCCCCACTCGCGATCCTGGCCGAAGACGTCGCGGCCCGAGTCGCCCTGAAGGTCATTGCGCAACGTCCTGTGGCCCAGCTTCTGCTGCTGGCCAACCCGGTGCTCGACATTCAGGCCGCCCTATCGGCCGAGCATCATCATGACCTTCTGGCCGACTACCAGCACGGCCTCAGACGGGGCAGCGGGAATGTGTGGGGCCTCAATGTCAATCTCGATCAGTTCCTGAGCGATCTCATCGCCGGCCACTATGCCACGCTGGCGACGACGGTGACCGATCTGTCTGCGCTGACTGTCCCCATGGTTATCCTGAACTCTCCGTCAGCGGATCCCTCGATGCGGCATCCCTTTCCCAGCCCGGACGAATCACTTCGAGCCTTGCCGACGATGCCGACCACCGTCTCGATCCCCAGCGCGTTGTCGGTTACCGGGCGCACCTTCGACGCCCGCTTACTCGCGTCATTCAACACACTCTTCACGGAGATTGCTCGCGTGTGCTTCCCCGGAGAGGCACGGCCGGCCATCCACACACCGACCAGCCACGACATTTCCAAACAGTATCTCCTCGAGCGGGAGCGCATTCGGATCCGCCACCACGTCTCGCAGTCGTCTCGAGACGCCTTGTGGATCGCGCATCTCGCCCAGCTTCCGCAGCTCGGCACCCTGCATCACCATGTGCGACTGCTGCAAGAGCTGTATCAACAGGCTCTTCCGCTTGAACCCGGCATGCGCATCCTGGATATCGGATGCGGCGCGGGCGAGTTCGCGCACACGCTCCTCCTCAATCGCATGTATCACCTGCTCCACGCGTCACATGCGCCGCAACGCCCCCTACACTATGTCGGCATCGACCACTCCCAGGAAACGGTCGCGTCCGCAGAACAAGCCTTTACGGGGCTGTATCAGGAGTTACAATCCACGTTCTCCAAGATCGCCGGTCCGACGACTGCCGTGACGACTGAGTGGGGAATCCATCTCCCGTCCTCACGCGAAGCGGTCGATCGAGTCGTCAGTCATCTCTCGCTCTCCTTCGCCTCCTCTCCCCTCACCTTCCTGCGACAGGCCGTTCAGACGCTCACGGAAGATGGACGCCTCATCGTGACGTGCGTACGTCCGCACACAGATCTTGCCGGGCTCTATCGCGAGCAACTCCATCACGCCGGGCAGGATGAGCTCTCCCCTGCGGCTCAAATTTTCCTCCACTATCTCGGACGGCTACACGAAGCGATTCGCCATGGGCTGCTGCACGCCTTTGACCGAGAACAACTGTCGGATCTCTTGATTCATGCCGGTGCAACCCCTCTTCGAATCGTGCCTATTCTGGATGGGCAGCTCCTGATCGCCACCGCCCGGAAGGGGAAATCCGCTGGCTGAAACCACGGTCGGTGTGTATACTCGCCCCTGTTACCTAACATCCTCTCTTCCCTGTTCCCCCGGCCTCACACCTGGGAAAAGAGGAAGCACGACCACCCCTCTGGATAGATATGACTGACCACCCCCTTCCCCAGGCCACCGCTTCATTCACCGCGCTCACTCCCCTCCAGCGGCTCACCAGATTTGCCCAGGATATGGGAACGCTTTCGGACCGCGCCGTGATCGCCAACCGCATTCTCGTCGAACTCTGTGACGCCACCACCTCCCGCCAAGGCGCGCTGTACTTGCTCGATCGTGAGCACGATCGATATGACCTGGTAATGACCGTCGCCGGCCAGAGCACAGCGGCCCCACTCCCCTCATTTGCTTCGACTCACCCACTCATTCACGCACTCGCCCACAAGCATCATCTCCTCTCAGTCGCAGACATAGCGGACATCCCTCCGATCACGCCTGAATTAGCCGACACATTAGGGGCAGCTCAATCGACCTTGGCCGTGCCGCTTCTGAACAAAGCTCGATTGATCGCCTTTGCGCTGCTCGGATTCCCTGCGGACCGGCCGCTCGATCATGCGGATGGACGGGACCTCCTCACCGCCCTGGCGCAGAGCGGAGCCAACGCCCTCGACTCCATCCTCGCTCACGACGATCTCCACCAGTCTCAAACGCTCATGCGCCGAACCGACCGACTTCGCTCACTGGAAATCATCGCCGGCGGGTTTGCCCACGAAATCCGGAATCCCCTGACGTCGATCAAAACCTTTATCCAGTTGGCTCCGGAACGAAAGGACGACACGGAATTCATCCACGACTTCAGTCGCATCGTGCTGGACGACGTGCACCGGATCGAACGGCTGATTCAGGAAATTCTGGACTACGCCCGCTATATGGAACCCAAGTTGACGGATGAGGATCTCAACGAGATCGTCACCTCCTGCCTCTATTTCATCGAAGTGAAGGCGGACAGCAAACGGATCAAGATTGAAAAACAGTTGGCGTCTGAGCTTCCTCGTGTCATGTTAGATCGTCAACAAATAAAGCAGGTCCTTTTGAATCTGCTGCTCAACGCCATCGACGCGATGGGAGACGGTGGAGGGCAGTTGATGGTTCGCACCCACCGGATCCTAAAGCCGGGGGCAACGGTGTGGACACAGATTGAGATCGAAGATAGCGGCCCGGGCATTTCCAAGGCCAACCTGGACCACATCTTCGATCCGTTCTTCACGACGAAGCACACCAGCGGCGAGCATGCGGGAACGGGCTTGGGATTGACGATTGTGCATCAGATTATCCAAGAGCATCGCGGTGAAATTCAGGTCGAGAGTACCGAGGGAGTGGGAACCACGTTTTCCGTGAATCTTCCGGCCCTCCCGATAGACTAGGAGTACTGTGGAAAGTTCAGCCATGAAAAAGCGCGTTCTCTTGATCGACGACGAAGCCCGTGTCCGGACTTCACTGAAAATGGTGCTCGAGCCGAACTACGAGATCCTCCAGGCCGCGGATGCTCAGGAGGGCCTCGAGACGTTCAGAAAAGAAGGACCTGATCTGGTCCTGCTCGATGTCATTCTCCCGGGAACCGACGGACTGGCCGTGCTGGAAACCCTGCGCTCTGAAAGCCGTATGACTCCCGTGATCATGCTCACGGGCACGAAGTCGGTCAAGACCGCCGTCGACGCGATGAAACTGGGCGCCGCCGACTATTTGTCCAAACCCTTTGACGTCGAAGAATTGCGCATCGTCGTGGATCGCGCGCTCAGCTCTCAAGCCCTCGAACGGGAAGTCAAACAACTCCGGGCGCAAGTCGTCCAGCGCTATGCCTTCCACAACCTCATCGGCAAGAGCCAAGGCATGCAGGAGATTTACGCGAAGATCGAACAAGTAGCGGACAGCCGAACCACCGTGCTGATTACCGGCGAAAGCGGAACGGGAAAAGAGCTTGTCGCAAAAGCCCTGCACTACAACAGCGGCCGGCGTGAGAAGCCCTTCATTGCCCTGAACTGCGCGGCGCTCCCGGAAACACTGATTGAGAGCGAACTCTTCGGCCACGAGAAAGGTTCCTTTACCGATGCCACGGCCAGACGTGTCGGCCAGTTCGAACTCGCCAATACCGGCACCCTGTTCCTGGACGAAATCGGCGATCTCAGCGCCATGACACAAGCCAAGCTCCTGAGAGTGCTCCAGGAACGGGAGTTTACGAGAATCGGCGGCGTCCAATCGATCAAGGTCGATGTCCGTATCGTCGCCGCCACCAACAGAAATCTCGAAGACATGGTGCGCAAGGGGCAATTTCGTGAAGATCTCTACTACCGCATCAACGTGATCTCGCTGTTTCTGCCTCCCCTCCGTGAACGCGGTGAAGATATTCCCCTGCTCGCCAAGCACTTCCTTGCCAAGCGAGTCGAGGAAGAGAAGCGCCCGCACATCGAATTCGGGAAAGAAGCGCTGGAGGTCCTGACCCGCTACCCCTGGCCGGGAAACGTCCGGGAAATGGAAAATATCATCGAGCAAGCTTTTATCTGGTCGCAGAATTGCCCGCAGATTACCCAGGAGCATCTGCCGACCATTATGAAAAGCGACTCGCGATCATCCTCACTCCGCGACGACACGCTCGCCGGCCGAATGTCCCTAGAAAAAGCGGTCATGGAATTTGAGCGGGAGATCATTCTCGATGCATTGAAACGAACCAACTATGTCCAGACCCACGCCGCCAATCTCTTAGGAATCAGCCGGCGCATGCTGAAATACCGGATGGATACCTTGGGAATCGGCCGACCGGACAATGGGAACAGTCAAGAACCAGAGCCGCCTGTGCAGGAATAACACACATCCCTGTATCGACCGCGTCATTTTCAACACAACCGTCGCGATCTTCTATACCCCCTACTACGTAGTCAAACGATCAAGTGATCTACATATAGACTTTCTACGTAGCAGGCCCCCTGCGGATTGATCATCCCGAGTAAGTGCCTGAAAAGGAACAAGTATTGCTTGACAGGTTACGTAGTTGGGGGTACATGAGCACTATGAGCACAACAACTTCTCAAGACGGATCCCAAACAAAGCCGACGGTTCTTGTCGTCGATGACGAGGCCGGACCGCGTGATGCACTCAAAGTCATCTTGCGGCCCTTCTTCAACATCCGCTCGGCGGACAACGCGCAAGCGGCGCTCGACGTCTTGAGTCATGAATCCATCGATCTCATTACGCTGGATCAAAAACTCCCCGATCGTCAGGGCATCGACCTCCTGCAGGATATTAAGCACGATTACGCCGATATCGAAGTCATCATCATTACCGGCTATGGAAGCCTGAAGTCCGCCATGGAAGGCATTCGTCATGGCGCGGCCGGCTACCTACTCAAGCCATTCAATGTCACCGAACTGATTTCTCTTATCAGCCAGACGCTTGAGAAGAAACAGCGCCTGGACCTCATCCGGAACGTCTTAAAGAGCTCGACCGACCTCTGGGGAGAAGAGCAGGCCGCACGACGCGCGTGGGAGTCACTCAAGACCAGGTACTTCGCCATCGGAATGCCTGAGCAGGACCCTTCCGGTGCGCCACCAGATCTGCTTCCTCTGCTCTCCGATCTCCTGGAAGCCAAAGATCGTCAATTGCTGAACCATTGCAGCCGTGTCAGCTTCTACGCCACATTACTTGCCAATCGCCTTAGCCTGACCCTTGCAGAGCAAAAGTCATTGGCTATCGGGGCCTTCCTGCACGACATCGGCAAGGTCAGCCTCCTGAATTATCATTTTTCAGATGAGCCGATTCTCCCCTCAGGAGAAAGCACCTTTTCCAAAGAACATGGCGAGACGGGCGCACGGATGATTCTTCCCCTGGGGTACCCGGCTGAGGTCGGTCAGGTGATTTCCTATCATCATGAACGGTGGGACGGATCAGGCTATCCGCATGGACTTCAAGGAGAAGGGATTCCCTTACTGGCCAGAATCGTCAGCATTGCCCAGATGTTCGATCATCTGACAGCGGAAGTCCCCGGACGATCACCACTCCCGGTGGATCAGGCCATCCAGCAAATCGCCCTTCAGGCCAATACCTACTTCGATCCCATGCTGGCGGATCAATTTGCTCGAGTCGCGACGGAATGTAAGGCATCGCTCCCGGCGATGGCGATCGCGACTACGCCGAGCGGCGTCTAAGGCCTACGGAAGGCATCTCGCCAAGATTCGTCATTCTCCGGCATCGGCAATGAGCTCTGCCGCCGTCTCACGCACTTTCTTCGTCACCGTCAACCCGCCTAACATTCTGGCAATTTCGTTCTCACGCCCTTGCCCTATCAGCGGATGCACGGTCGTCACAGTTCGATTGCCGTCCTGCGACTTCTCAACACAGAGGTGATGCTGTCCCTGCGCAGCAACTTGGGGGAGATGGGTAATACAGAACACCTGGTGAAAGCGGCCTAACCCACGGAGGCGCTTGCCGATCGCGGCGGCCACCGCCCCGCCTACTCCGGTGTCGATCTCATCAAAAATCAGCACAGGGACGTGATCTCGGTCTGCCAACACCGTCTTTAGAGCGAGCATGACCCTGGACAACTCCCCGCCTGAGGCGACCTTTGAGAGGGGCTTCGCCGGCTCTCCTGCATTCGTCGACAGGCGAAACTCTACCTGATCAATCCCGTCAGGACCAAACTCCAGCTCGCTGGCATCCGCAGTCACGTGGATCTCAAAGACTGTCTGCCCCATCTTCAGGGCCTCAAGCTCCTGACGCACCACTTTGGCCATGCGCTTGGCCGCCTCCCCGCGCTTCAGGAATAATTGCCGTGCCCGAAGCGCCAGATCGGCCTGTTGTTCATTAATGCGTTGACGCAGTTTACCCAGTTGCTCATCAGAATCTTGCAACTGTTCTAACTCATCTTTGATCTTCCGATGAGCCCCCAAGACTTCCGCCAGCGACCCGCCGAACTTCTTTTTCAATTTTTGGATGACTGCCAGCCGGTCCTCAATTACGCCCAGTCTCTCAGGACTGGCTTCGACCCGCTCAGCGTAGTCGCGCAGCTGCCCTGCCATTTCCTTCAGCACCACTTTCGCTTCACCCGTCAGCCTCGCCAGCTCCCCGACCGTGGAGTCAATCAGAAGCAATTGCCCAAGGGCACGCTCCGTCAATGCCAGCTGAGTCAGGATACCCTGCCCTTCTGCATTCACCCGCTCCATCGCTTCGGCGGCTAACGCACCGATCTGCTGCGACGAGCTCAGCCGGCGGCGCTCATTTTGCAGTTCCTCATCCTCTCCCTCGCGTAGCGCCGCCTCGTCTAATTCGGCACATTGGAATCGGAGCAATTCCTCACGCTGCGCCCGGTGCTGAGATTCACGAATCAATCGATCGCGCTCCTCGCAGGCCGCCTTCCAGGCCACATACCCCTGTTGATATGCGGCACACCGTTCTTGAAGATTGCCGAAGGCATCCACGACACTCCGCTGTGTCGCCGTGGCCAAGAGTGATTGCTGATCGTGCTGCCCGTGGAGGTCAACGAGCGTACCGCCCAGCTCCTCCAGCGCATGCAGCGAGCTCATGGTTCCGTTCAGGTAGACCCGATTACGTCCGGATCGGGCGATGACCCGCCGCACAATCAGCTCGGAATCTGTAGGACCCAGGATCCCTTGATCACGAAGACGGGCTTGGAGGGGATGGCGATCAGGCAGGTGAAAGGCCGCCTCGAGAGACGCCTCTTCAGTCCCAAAACGAATCTGGTCGGCGGACGCTCGTCCGCCGACCAGCAGGGCAATGGCATCGATCAAAAGAGATTTTCCGGCCCCCGTTTCTCCGGTGAGAACGGTAAAGCCAGGCTCAAACCGTAGGCTGAGCTCTTCCAGAATGGCAAAATTGACAATGCGCAGCTCGGTGAGCATGGCTGCGTGCGTGCGAACGCCCTACGCGGTCCCCGCGTGCTGGGCCAACAATGCATCAATCGTTTCTTTGAACTGGCGCTTCGGACGCGCCCCGACCAGCTTTTCGACAACCTGGCCGTTTTTGAAAAACAGAATGGTCGGGATGCTCATCACCTGATACCGCCCGGCGACCTCGGGATTTTCATCGGTGTTCAGCTTCCTGACTTTCAACTTCCCGTCATATTCCTTCGCGAGCTCATCGACAATCGGTGCCACCATCTGACAAGGTCCGCACCAGACCGCCCAAAAATCGACCATGACAAGCTCACTGGCCTTCATCACATCTGCGTCCCAGGTGGAATCTTCAACTTTTAATGTATCACCAGCCACGTCCGGAACCTCCTTCAGCTAAGATACCGACGATAAGAAATAAGGAGTGCATCGTACCCCACCCCCATTTAGGGTGTCAAATGAGGAGCGGGACAGGCGGGACGCGCGCGAGCAGTCTGTCCCCCTCGCTCACTACACACACACGGCTTGCTCGTCCCCAGTCTCCAAGCCTCAGCGTCCAGCGACGCCCCCCGTCGATGCTCCAGACTGAGACCGTCCATAGGGACCGGTCGGCGAAGCCCAGGGCAATCCACGCTCGCCCCATAGCAGCGGACTGAGGATCGACCGCATCACCTGAGTTCCAAAATTCTCCGTCCAGCCGATACCGGTCAAATTCAGCATAAAATTGTACTGCGCCCGATCCGGGAACTGGAGATAGAACAGGCCCAGCGACCAACATTTGCAGGGATTTTGATACAAGGCCACCACGTCATACTCAGGGCTCTTTCTGGTTTTGATATCGTAGTACCCTTTGGCTCCGATCGTCCATCCCCAAGGAGTCCTGAACCCGCCTCCCGCCGTAGCAAACTGAATCTCCTGCGTGGGGGCATAGACCTCATTGAACGAAATGGGGTTCCAGATATCCCCTCGTCGCTCGCGATTGCCGTCCCGGGAATACCGCTGCCCGACTTCGAGATACCAATTGCTCGAGTCTTGAATCCGGAGATCCGTATTCCACTGACTGAGTTCTCCTCGATAAGGATCGAAAAAGGCATCCACCGTCAGATACTGATTGATCGTCGGGCGTTGCGTCCCAACGTTTCCGGCTCCACGCCCAAACGCCTGAGCCGCCATTTGCGCCTGCGTGATTTGCGGAGCCGTATTGCCGATGACCGCCCGCATCCACACATCGGAAAACTTTCTTCCTTGAATCGCCACCGTGGCAGGCTGCAACGGTTGCGTGAGAGAGCCCAGCAACGGAGTCACGCCCGTACCGAAGTCACGAGCCCTCGTTTGGACCGCCCCGGCGCGGTAACTCTGCGCGAGGGTCAGATCGAGCCAGTTGAAGGTACTCGTCCCATCGTGCTCCAGCACACGATTGCGCAAGGCATAGGTCAGAAGATTCTTCTTCGGCAGATCGTCGATTTGATCGATCTGCGCGATCCTCGATTGATCGGTCCCCGGCACATATTCATACATGACGGTCGGCTCGATGGTGTGCAAGAGGCTGCCCCCTCCGTCCATCCCAAACCTGCGGCTCAACTTCGAGGTAGCATCAACTCCCGCCCAGAAGGTTTCTCGATGGAGCGAGGCATCAGATTGCGCGCCACGGGTATAGTAGACCTCGCGAAACTTCGCCTGCGGGGTCAGACCCACGACATGCCCGAGATCAATGACGTCGGTAGAAATTCCCGGCACGACATTGACGCGATTCAGGGCGAATCCCTCTTCGCGATAAAAATTGACGTAGTCCCCTTCCATCCCGAATAACAATGGTGAGTTAAAAAGCGCGACATTCGGCAAGGTGTAGCCGGTCTCCGGCAAGCGCTGAAACGTATCTTTTCCACCAGCCTGGAGAGGTTGCAGATATTGCCCGAGGATGTACATATTTCCGTAAGGCAGTCGCTGATTCAGCAGCAAGTTTGACTCATTGCTGGGTAAGGCCCGCTGGGTACCGGAGTTACTCAACTGCTGGAGGTAGTTGGGGTCGGTGACAAAACTCGCATTCCCCCGCAACAACAGCGTCTCGGTAAACTGCTGCGTATGCGTCCCGGCGATCAACGCGCGCGCACGTTTCACGTCTGAACTGGTCTGGTCCACCCCGGTGACGTTCGGCAATGCGGTCTGCTGCAGATAACTCACATACCACTGGCCCCTGGATTTCTGGTCGAGCACATAGCGATATTCCAGATCGCTCCCGTAACCAAGCTGGCTGTAGTAGGACGGCGCGATGGTCAAATCCTGACTCGGATTGATCGCCCAGTAAAAACTGTCCTGGAGGTGCATCCCAAATCGATTGTCGTACCCCACCTGCGGAACCAGAAATCCGCTCCGCCGGCTCGACAAGGGATAGGTGATCGTGGGAAACGGCACCACCGGCACGTCCGCGACACACAGCCACGCCCCCTTCAAGGCCAGCGTGTCCCCGACGTTCAGATCCATATCGTCAAACTTGAACCGCCAGGCCGGCACCTCCCCGTCCTGCGCATCGCAATTGGTGAACGCCCCGTCTTTGACGCGATAGTGATATTCAGAGAACCGTTGGAGCAACCGCCCGCTCACCAGCGTATTGGACTGGGGAATATAGAGCTGCCCATGGGTGATGACGCCGGCCTCGGTATTCACATTGAAGTCCATCCGCTCAGTCGTCACATCGGCCTGCGGATCAGTCAGATGCACGTGGCCCGATGCGTGAACGACGCCGGAGAGCGCCTCAATCGTGACATGATCGGCCGTCAGGCGCATGGCGCCCTGCTGGATCACGACGGACCCATCCGCCTCATACACATCCTGGTCCTGACGATAGTCGATTCGATTGGCCGTCACATCGAGGGGAGGAGAGCCGGAGGCCGAGGTGCCCGGGGCAACCGACTTGGATTTCGCCCAGGCGAGACAGGGAAGACACAGAAGAAACACGGCCACGAGAACACCGAGCCTGTCCGCTGTCCGTGACCGTCCACTCACCATGCTAACCCCTGAGCGGAGACAAGCCGCAGCCACGGACCAACGCTTTCACCTCACCCAC
Source organism: Nitrospira sp. (assembly GCA_030653545.1). Taxonomy (NCBI): domain Bacteria; kingdom Pseudomonadati; phylum Nitrospirota; class Nitrospiria; order Nitrospirales; family Nitrospiraceae; genus Nitrospira; species Nitrospira sp. Next base: position 44,997 of record JAURZE010000023.1, read on the forward strand.
CAGCATGAGCGATCCCGTGACACAAATCAGATCTTGTGCGCTGGCACGAGCCTTGGCCAGCGCCAGCGCATCGGCGGCGCTCGGCGCAATATGACAATGCGGAAAGCGGGATCCGATTGTATCCTGTAATTCCCGCGCCGTCGCCGACCGGGCCATAGTCGCCTGTGTGAGAACGACCTCGGACACCAGCCGGTGCAACGGCTCGACAAAACGGCTGTGATCTTTGTCGCGCATCATGCCCAGGACGAGAATTACCCGGGCCTCTGGCCGTGACGCACGCCACTCCCGCAGATAGTCCGCCAAGACGAGCGCCGCAGCCGGATTGTGGGCGCCGTCAAGCAACAGGTCCGGACTTCGCTCCACTACTTCCAACCGCCCTTCCCACGGCACCGATTCCAACCCCCGGCGCACCGACGCCTCATCCACCGATATCCCGCGCCCCTCGGCCGCGTCGAGCAACGCGATCGCGCAAGCCGCGTTATCCAGCTGATGGCGGCCCGCAAGCGAACAACTCAGTCCGTCAAGACGCTTGGAGCGCCCGCGATAGGAAAACCCTTCAGCCCCCCCACCGACGGTAAGAAAATCCTGCCCCAGTCGCAGGAGCGGAGCCCCGCGATCCGCCGCCGTCTGACGAATCACATCCCACGCCGGTCCATCGATACGGCCCACGACGACCGGAACGCCGGGCTTGATGATCCCGGCCTTCTCAAATGCGATGGCCGCTTCGGTTGCCCCAAGAAACTCCTGATGATCCAGTCCGATCGTGATAATCGCGCTCGCTTCCGGCTCCACCACATTCGTCGCGTCGAACCGCCCGCCCATCCCGACTTCCAACACGGCCACATCGACTCCGGACTCGGCGAAATGGAGAAACGCCATCGCTGTCGTCAGTTCAAAGAACGTCGGGGTCAGGTCGGACGGCACGCTCGCCCGAATTCGCTCAGTGAGCTCTGCCACCTGCGCGTCAGCGATCATGGTCTGGCTGACTCGGATCCGCTCACGAAAATCGACCAGATGCGGAGACGTGTACAAACCCACACGATATCCGGCAGCCTGGAGCATGGCGGCCGTCATGGCGGCCGTCGAGCCTTTACCGTTGGTGCCGCCGATGTGCAGACTCCGGAACCGCCGCTCGGGGTTACCGAGCCGGCCCAAGAGCGTTCGCATGGTCCCAAGCCCCAGCTTGATTCCATGTTTCTGGAGTCCGTAGAGATACTCAATGGCAGATGAATAGGTCATGAACTGGGCCGGGCAGGATGCACTGCACTAGAAATGCGCGACGAGGGTACTGAGCGTTTCTTTCAACTGTTTGCGCTCGACAATCATATCGATCATCCCATGCTCAAGAAGAAACTCCGCCCGTTGAAACTGATCGGGCAGCTGCTGTTTGATCGTCTGCTCGATCACGCGGGGACCGGCAAAGCCGATGAGAGCTTTCGGCTCCGCAATGATGACATCGCCCAGCATGGCAATGCTGGCCGTCACGCCTCCGAAGGTCGGATCGGCCAGGATGGAAATAAACGGCAGCTTGGCTTCGCCCAGCTTCGCCACGGCGGTCGACGTTTTCGCCATCTGCATCAACGACAGAATTCCCTCCTGCATGCGCGCACCGCCCGAGGCCGTCACCAACACCACGGGACGCTTCTTCTCCAGCGCCCGATCGACCGCCCGGCAAAACTTTTCGCCAACGACCGATCCCATGCTCCCGCCCATAAAGCTGAAGTCGAACACGCAGAAGACGACCGACTGCCCCTCGACCAACCCTTCGCCGATCATCAACGCGTCCTTGCGCCCGGTCTTTTCCTGCTGCGCTTTGACCCGATCTCTGTAGGATTTCGTATCGTGAAAATTCAGCGGATCCTTGGCTTCCAACTCCGCGTCCCACTCCTTGAACGTCCCGAGATCGACGAGCAACGCAATCCGCTCCATCACGGAAATGGGAAAATGATAGTCGCACTTCGGACAGACCTTGTTGTTGCGATCGACTTCCTTGCGATACACAATTTCCCGGCAGTGGTTGCACTTGAGCCACATCCCCTCGGCGCCTTTAGACCGTGGCGGGACTTCAGAGCCCGTCGCTTTCTGCTTTTTAAACCAGGCCATACTCGTATCCTCTTCGCTCAAACGATCACGATCGAATGCTCATCAATACACGCATCGGAACGCACGGAAGAATAGCATAGCCATCAAAACGATTCACGTGCAATTACACGGAAGACACGTCGAGAGGAAGAGGAGCTAGAGCCCCTCCGGAGAGAGGACCAATCGATACAACATCCACAATCCAAGCCCGACACTCCCCAGGCTCGCAGCTCCTTGCACCGCGAAAAACGCCCGCTGGCCGATGGCCCGTGAATAGATGACCGGCACACTCAGGGTCAGCCCGATCATCAGCATGCCGCCGATTGAACCCAGACCGAACACCGCGATGTAGAGCAATCCCTGTCCGATGCCGCTGGTGTTCGATACGATCACCAGCATCAAAGCCGCGGACCCGGCCACACCATGGGCCATCCCGATCAGCAGAGGCCGGAGCGACTGCCTGGCCCAATGCGGATGGGCATGATCCTCGCGGCGACGGTGGCTGTGCAAATGCACATGCGGCTCGCCGTCATGGACGTGACGATGCAGATGCCAGCGCTCACGGAACAGCTTGAGCGCCAGCGTGCCCCCGAGCACAACGAGCAACAACCCTACGCCGCTTTCGGCTAACAAGGCAAACGGTTCTGGAATATGAACACCGGAGACCAGCACCACAGCCCCGACCAGCAACAGCGTCAAAGTATGGCCAACTCCCCACCAGAGGCCCACGAGTCCGGAGGCTCGCACCGAGGGGCGTTCGGCCAGCACCGTCGAAACCGCCGCTAAGTGATCGGCATCGAGGGCATGCCGCAGCCCGAGCAGGAACCCGACGCCGAGAAAGGTAAGAAGATTCGACTCAAGCATGAGACTCTTTACCGGCGAGGGACTCGGACATCGGTTGTGCGGGCAGAAGATCACCCGCCACGGGCATGCATTTCCAAGTGCGGATCGCCCCGGAGTTGATCGATCCCGATCAGCTTGCCGTTGCGCAACCCGACCTCCTCCAAAGCCTTGCGCGATTCGGCACCCCGATCGCGCCGGCCCTGCCAGCCCGCGCTGATCAACTCGCGCATCCGGTCAGGACTGGCACCGGCTCGCATCGGCTGCCGAAGGTCCGCCCCCTTCGACGCATAGAGACACAAGTACCACATGCCATCGGCGGTCACGCGACTCCGGTCGCAGGTCGAACAGAACGGCTGCGTGGTCGACGCGATGATGCCGAAGGTGGTTCCGTCAGGCAACAAGAACCGCTGAGCCGGCGCGGTCCCACGCCCAGGCAATGGCACAATCGGACCATAGTGCTGCGTCAGGGTCTCAAGGATGGCTGCCTGCGACAACACTTTCGCCATGGCCCAATCATTGGCCCCGCCGACATCCATATATTCAATGAACCGCACCTCGGCCCGATAGTGCTTCGCAAACTCGATCAGCGCCACCAGCTCGTCATCGTTAAATCCACGAATCGCCACGGTATCGAGCTTGAGCCCGGTGAAACCGACACGCCCGACCGACTCAATCCCCTCGATAACCCGCGCAAACTCATCCCGCCGCGTCAGCTGCCGGAAGCGCTCAGGGCGCAATGTATCCAGACTGACCGTGACTCGATGCAGTCCGGCCTCATACAGCTCCTGCGCATTATCCGCGAGCAGAATACCGTTGGTCGTCAGGGCGATCTCAGCAATCCGCCGGTCTTGCAGGAGCAGCCGGACGAGACGAGACAAGTCCCGGCGCAGCAACGGCTCACCGCCGGTCAGCCTGACCTTATCGACGCCGAGGTCGGCAAAATAGCCAGTCAGCGTCGCCATCTCCTCGAAGCTCAAGACGTCTTCGCGCGGCAACCAGACATAGTCCTCTTCGGGCATACAGTACTGGCAGCGAAGATTGCAGCGATCCGTGACGGAGAGCCGCAAACTGCCCAGCGGGCGATCATGGGCATCCACCACTTTGGAAGGAGCGAAACTGTCAGGCAACTGCGACATGTGTGTTACTCATCGCCCGTTACGCACGAGAGACTACGGATGCTCTTCCACCCACACCTCACCCTCAGGCGTGTGCTCGAGCTTCCAAATCGGAGTAATCTGCTTCAGTTCGTCGATGGCCCACTTGCAGGCCTGGAACGCTTCCGCCCGATGCTCAGCGCCGGCGATAATCAGCACGATATTCTCACCGATCGTGATTTCTCCATACCGGTGGATGATCAGCAACTCCAGGATGTCGAAATCTTTCAGCGCCCGCTCGCGGATCTCGCGCAACTTCTTCTCCGCCATCCCTTCGTAATGTTCGAAGGTAATGCTGTCGACGTCCCGCCCTTTGGAACGATCCCGGGCAATCCCCAGAAACGTCGCAATCCCGCCGATCCGCTTCGACCGGCGCTTCACCCGCTCGAGCTCCTGATCGATGGAGAAATTCTCCCGCTGCACCCGAACGAGCATCTCATCACTGTGAGGCTGCACGTCACTCATACAGTATCTCCTCCGCAAATCGCTTTCAGTGTCACAGGATGTTCAAACTGGCTGCCCAGCGAGGCCGCAGCAAGCGAGGGGGCGAGGCGTACGCGGTTCGGTACGTTGAGCCCCTGAGCGTCGCGAGAACGAAGCTGGCAGTCAGTTTCAACATCCTGGGGTGATCCACCTGCGAAGGGAGGCAATAGCGCAATCTCGTCGCCGTCCCGGATTTCCGTTTCCTCGTGGGCAATCTCCTGATTGACCGACACCAGGACCTTCTTCTTATGGATGAGTTCACCGATCTGCGGATATCCGCCATCAAGAAGCTCAACCAAGTCTTTCACTCGTCGCCCATTCGTCAATGCCAGAGAGAGAGAGCCTTGATTGCCGGCCAGCATCTTCGTCATCCCGAATAGCTTAATCGTAACCATAATGGTTCAGTCTGGCCTCGTGTAGGTTCCCGACTTCCCACCGGACTTTGAGAGCAGACACACGTCGGTGAAGCTCATCCCGCGATCAATCGCTTTGCACATATCATAGATGGTGAGCGCCGCTACGGACGCCGCTGTCATCGCTTCCATCTCCACTCCCGTTTGCCCAGTGGTCTTCACCGTCGCAAAGATGTGGATAGCGCAGAGGCCTGCCTGGTTCGGCTGGGATTCTTCTTTAAAGGAGATATCGACGCTAGTAATCAAGAGAGGATGGCACATGGGAATGAGGTCGGGAGTCTTCTTGGCCCCCATCACCCCGGCGACTTGGGCCACGGCGAGTACATCGCCCTTGGCAATCTTCCCGCGCTGGATCTTCTCCAGCGTGGCAGGCAGCATCACGACCGTCGCCTGCGCAGTCCCGACCCGTTCGGTCGAGTCTTTCGCGCTGACATCGACCATCCGCGCCCGGCCCGACTCGTTAAAGTGTGTGAACTCAGCCATTTCTCTCAATGAATCAGCTGGTTATACATTGCGCCGATCGGTGATTATAAGTTCCGCAAGAAACGAAGGTCAAGCGGGGAAGAAGACATGCGGGCTGGATCTACGCAGGTGGAAGAAGCAACTTCACCCTCACAATTGTCAGAGGTTGCGAAGAGTAACCCCTCAAGGTTATCGTCAACCCATCAAACAACCCCTTTCAAACCCTTTCGACTTCTCCGCCCACGTCATCAAGGATTCATATGACCGACGACGAGCAGAAAGATCGCGTTGAGATCACCCCCTACCAAGCGGCAGGCGGACTTGAGGGCCTCACGAAGTTGGTGGACGAGTTTTACGTCAATATGAATACGCTGCCCGAAGCCCAGATCATCCGGAACATGCACCCGAAGGATCTCACCGAATCGCGCAAGAAGCTGACGTATTTTCTCAGCGGCTGGCTTGGTGGCCCGAGGCTGTTTCAGCAGTACTATGGACCGATCAGCATTCCCGGCGCGCACAAACGGTTCCCGATCGGATACGAGGAACGCGACGCCTGGCTGCTGTGCATGCAGCGAGCCCTTGCCGCCCAGCCCTACAGTACCGAATTGAAGGACTATCTCCTGGCCGCCCTCAGCATCCCGGCGGAACGAGTCAGGCAAGTGAACGCGGGGGAAGCCTGACAACCGTATCAGGAATACGACAAGACCAGGGCGAAAGAAATGCGGGCAGCGAGCAAGAAGACCGCACCTGCCTTTTCCTCTCTTCCCTCCCCAAAGGGTGTGCCCCGGTTGGCTTTCACTGCGCGCATTGAGCGACCGCCGTTTCATCGCGGGGGCTCAGCGAGCAAGAAAACCAACCGGGGCGCACCCACAGGCCTCTTTACTTGCAGCGGTTCCACGAATCGGGTAGGCTTCTTCGCATGGTGCTAGACCGAATCCATATCGATCCGCAGGTCTGTGGGGGCAAGGCAACGATCCGCGGTCTCCGCCTGACGGTAGACTTTATCCTACGGCTGCTTGGAGATGGCTATACGGCAGCTGAGATCGTGGCGGAATATCCTGAATTGGTCCTTGAGGATGTCTATCAGGCAGCGAAATACGGCGCATGGCTGGCTGGCGAGCAGACATCCGCAGCCTCATGAGGCTGCTGGCCGATCTCCACATCGCCCCTCGCACCGTTCAATTCCTGCGCTCCCTCGGTCATGATGCCCTTCGCGTGACCGACCTTCTCCCCGCAACCGCCTCCGATGAATCTATTGTCGAACGGGCCGCGCAGGATCAAAGAATCATCCTGACCCAGGACCTCGACATGACGGCGATCATTGCCCTGTCTCGACGCCAATATCCGTCACTCGTCACCCTTCGTCTGAGCTCCGTACGAGTCGAGTTCGTCAACTCCATCCTCCAACGGACCCTCCCGGTGCTGGAGCACGATCTGCTGCAGGGCGCACTCGTCACAATCGAAGACTCCCGCGTTCGTCTCCGTCGTCTCCCACTAGCCATTCAGGACAATTCCATCTGACACAAAGAAACAGCACGTGACTGGCGCGCGGGCAGCGAGCAAGAAGACTGTGCTGACTGCCCCAATCATTTTCCGATTCCCCATATCCTCCCCCAAGGGTGTGCCCCGGTTGGTTTTCACTGCGCGCATTGAGCGACCGCCGCTTCATCGCGGGGGCTCAGCGAGCAAGAAAACCGACCGGGGCGCACCCGCCCCTCCTTGACTCTTTGAAATCCGATCCCCGACAATGCCCGCATGTCAGCACACATCATCATTGAACGATTGGAATTCCGTGGCCGCTGCGGCGTTACCGCGGAAGAACGGGCGAAACCTCAGCCGCTGGCGGTGGATGTGGAATTGGATGCGCCCCTCGATCCGGCCGGCCACTCGGACCATCTCGCGGACACCATCGACTATGCGAAGATTGCGCAACGCCTCGTCGAGATCGGCACGATGCAGGAGGCCTGCTTACTGGAAACCATGGCGGAGCGATTCCTCGCCATGCTGTTTGCAGACTTTCCCATTAAACGGGCAAATCTCTGGCTTCGTAAACTCCATGCGCCTATCAGCCAGGTGACCCGCTCCGTCGGCATCAGGATCGAACGAACCAGGCTCGCGCAACAACTCAGCTGCATTGAACCGAAGCCGGCCCCGTTTCTGGTCGAACAGCTGCCCCGCCTCCCTAAAGGCAAGGCTCTGGATGTTGCAGCAGGCGGAGGCCGACACTCCCTATTCCTCGCCGCACAGGGTTATCACGTCGAAGCGATCGACCGCGACGAAGCCACCCTTACCCAGCTTGCTGCATCCGCTGCGGTAAAAGCACTCCCCCCGATCAAGACCAGGACGATCGACTTGGAGCAACCGGCGCCATTCGACCCTGGATTCGGCCATGAGACGCATGATGTGATCATCGTCTTTTTCTATCTGCATCGATCGCTCTTTCCGTTTCTCATCGATGCGCTCAAACCCGGCGGCATGTTGGTCTATGAGACCTTTACGATCGATAACTATACACATCACAAACATCCGCGCCGGTGGGAGTTCTGCCTGTCCCACAATGAACTGTTGCGCATGACGTCGACGCTTCAGATTCTGCACTACGATGAAGGGCCGCACGACGGTGTCGAAGGCCCTCGCTCGACCTATACCGCTCAGCTGGTGGCCCAGAAGCCGCTGCGATCGGCTCACGCGACATGAGCCGCATCGATCTCCATCTACACACCACCCATTCAGACGGCAGCCAGTCCCCAGCTGAAGTCGTCCGGCTTGCCCATGAGGCAGGCGTCTCCGCCCTGGCCATTACCGACCACGACATCACCACCGGCCTTCCTGAGGCCATGGCGGCAGGACAGGCACTCGGCATTGAGATCATCCCCGGAATTGAAATCAGCTCGCGCCACGGTGCATCGGAACTGCATGTGCTGGGCTATTTCCTCAGATGGCAAGATGCCCAACTCAACGAGCGCCTGCTGACCCTTCGAGAGAGCCGTCACCGCCGCAATCCCAAGATCATCGAACTGCTGCAAGCCACGGGGATCGATATCACCTACGATGAAGTACGGGCCGTCGCCGGGAGTGATTCGGTGGGCCGGCCGCATATCGCCCGCGTCCTCATGGACAAGAAGGTCGTAACGACCGCCAAAGAAGCGTTTGACCGGTTCCTGGCTGAAGGTAAGGCCGCCTATGTGCCGCGCGATCTCCCCGCCCCTGCCGATGCGATCCGCTGGATCAAGGATGCAGGCGGGCTGGCGGTTCTTGCGCACCCCACCTGGGTCAAGACGACCGAAGGGACGCTGACCGACTTAGCCCGTCAGCTGAAAGAGCAGGGGCTGGACGGAGTCGAAGTCCACTACAGCACTCACACCCCTCGACAGACCCGCACGTATTTGAGTCTCGCCAAACAACTGGGCTTGTTGGTCACGGGCGGCAGCGACTTTCACGGGATGACCAAACCCGATATCGAGGTCGGAACCGGGAAGGGCTCGCTGCATGTTCCGGATCATCTGCTCCCGAAACTCAAGGACGCCGTCGCGCAGCTCTAACAGGGTGCTGAAAAAGCATCATTGCCACGTTTACTCATTCACCGAGTTTCTCTGCAACCTGCTAACCCGCTCTTCCTGTGTGATTCCCGCTATTCGTTGACTCTCCGGGCCTATCCGCTAGACTTTGGGCAGCTTCTCACTGAACCTATCCATGACACACGCATCTGGCTGGCTCATTCAGTTCGCGATCGTCTCATTCGTGGCCCTGTTTGCAGGGCCACTCCTGAGCAAGCTGCCGTTTGCCGAACACTTTCCGCTGACCCTCCTCGGATTGACGGGTCCGCAAACGATTCGTCTCATCGCTGAGGGCACCGGCCTCCTCACACTCTGGCTCCTGGCCTTTCATGCCTTCCGCCACATGCCGGACAACGGGCGAGGATTCACCTTTGTCAGTCGCATCGTCCTTCCTCTGACCACGATCGTGGTCCTCATTGTCGGGGACAAGACCATGCAAGTGGTCGGACAATCGCTGATTGAAGACTTCGGCATCCAGCGATACAGCCTCGGCTATGCCGCCACTCTGGTCGTTGCCGGACTCTGGCTGACTGTGGCGTGGCTACTCAACATCGACGCCCTCCATCACTACTTCACCGCCCCTGCGCCGACACGCAGTCAGAAGAAGACGCCTCAGACCGTCGACGAGAGTCATGACGTGCAGGAACGCTCCGGTCCTTCCGAAACGTCTGACTCAGCGTCCGCAGATTCGCCCAACAATGGATCTCCCCCCGCCACGCTTGGACGGTACAAGGTCCTGAAGGAACTCGGACGCGGAGCCATGGGGGTCGTGTATTTGGGCAAAGATCCCACGATTCAACGATTCGTGGCCATCAAGACCATGCGGTTGGACGAGATCGACGATGCGGAAAAGCTCCAGGAAGTGAAGACCCGGTTTTTCCGTGAAGCGGAATCGACCGGCCGGCTCACACATCCCAATATCGTCACGATTTACGATGCGGGGGAAGAACAGGAGCTCGGCTACATCGCTATGGAGGTCTTGGAGGGCACGACGCTCAAGCACTGGTCGCGCAAACCCAACCTGCTGCCCCTCGACAAACTGATTCCGATCCTTGCCACCGTGGCCGACGCCCTGGACTATGCCCACCAGCAAGGCGTCGTACACCGCGACATCAAGCCGGCCAATATCATGATCACCAAAGGCGCGACGGTGAAAGTCATGGATTTTGGCATTGCGAAAATGGCATCGTCGTCGAAGACGCAAACCAACATTGTGCTCGGCACTCCTACCTACATGTCGCCGGAACAGATTGCCGGGAAAAAGGTCGACGGGCGATCCGACATCTTCTCGCTGGGAGTCGTCCTCTATGAAATGCTGAGCGGCCGCCCCCCATTCACTGCGGATAACTTATCCGCCTTGCTCTTTGCGATTGCCCATAATCCCCACCCTTCTATCAAGGTCATCCGTCCGGACATTCCTCCGGCTCTCCAACACGTGCTCAACCAAGCACTCGAAAAGGATCCGGCTATGCGATTCCGACGGGCGGCCGAGTTTGCCCAGGAACTGCGCGCCTGCCTGCAAGGCCAGACCGTTTAACTTGAGGAGCCCATGCCGCTGGCCGTCACCCATAGCGCCCTCTCCGATATCGGTCGCAGACGATCGCATAATGAAGATCGTTACTGCACCGACACCACCTTAGGGCTCTTCATCGTCTGCGACGGCATGGGCGGCAGCAAGGCCGGCGAGATTGCCAGCGGCCTCGCGGTCGAAACTATCCATCGCCATATCAATGAAGCATCACAGAACCCTGCGTTCCCGTTGATCGGCCAATCCGACCCCACCATGTCACTCTCAGGGAATCGCCTCCTCAGCGCGATTCGCGATGCCAATCGCGTCATTCATCGTGAGGGGCGCAGAAATCCGGACTGGGCCGGAATGGGAACGACCGTCGTCGCGGTGCTGCTTGCAGACCAGCTGATGTCGTTCGCCCATGTCGGTGACAGTCGCCTCTATCTGGTCCGCGCCCACGCCATCCAACCCCTGACCGCCGATCACTCATGGGTGGCCGAACAGGTGCGCTCCGGCCTGATGACTGAAGCCGAAGCCGAGCGATCGCCACAGCGCAACATCGTCACCCGCGCCGTGGGAGTGGCACCGGATGTCGACATTACCATCGGCGAGGCGGAGCTGCAGGTAGGTGACCGTCTCTTGCTCTGTTCGGATGGGCTGACAAAATACGTCGGGACAACGAGGCTCCTCAATGTCCTCACGCAAACCGATGACCTGAACGACGCAGCCCGGCAACTGGTCGCCCTCGCCAATGATGCCGGCGGAGACGATAATACGACGGTCATCACTGTGGCCGTCCATGAGGCCATGGAGCAGCCGATGTGGAATCGGCTCCGTCAACGACTGGCCATGTAGCGACACCTCACCAACCGGGACGTCGCGTGACCCTGGTTCGAGTAGTCTGGGATCTGGAATAGATATCGTTGAGTGATCGAGACTGGCTAGTTCCTGAGGGTGAGTGCGCCTTTAGGTAACGTTGCGTAACATCCGTCCGACACGTCCTGAGCGTGATCCTGCAAGCACTGCAACATCTGCCCCTCTCCTGACGGCACCTCGCGACAGAAGCGTTTGACATCATCCGCACAGGCCACCGCATGGCCGGACCGTTCCTTCCACCGCACGAGCTGCTGGCGAATCATCGACTGACACGGGGACGGAAGCTGCTTGGTCCGCTGCTCCATGCAACGTCGGCGATCCTCGCCTTGCAGGCTATCGGGACAGGCCTGCTGCAGTTCGGCCTCACATTTCATCTCCGCGATTTGCCTTGCGCGGGGATCTAATGCAACGGCTGCCCCCCCCAGGCCCTGCTCGGGTTGAGGTATCTCCGCCCCGTTGACGACGACTCGACGCGAGCCCGGTGCATCCGGCGCCGGCACCCCTGGAATGCTCAGGTCCAGCGCGGGCGTCGGAGGAGTGGCTTTCATCAATCGAGACGAAACGCCGGATGCATGGAGCTGATCTTTGGTGGGCATATTCGCCCAGACCAGTCCCCATACCAATCCCAACCCGACAATGGTCACAAGGATGGCCGTCAGACGGCTTGATGATGATGGCTTCGGCATGATGTAGGCCTAGGATAGGACAACATCTGAAGAAAAGCACCGAAAGGAGAGATTCTGAACAGTGCGCAAGAGAGAACGCTCTGGGAGAGATTAGTTCTCCGACGTCTCGACGATATGATTTTCGAACCTCGTACAGCCCTCTGCCAGCAATCGATTGGTCAGCATTTCACCGGGCCATTCGATCGGCAAGTCGGCAGTGAACACCCAGACATCCGGAGACGTCCAGACCGGTCCATGCTCCTCCGGCAGTTCCGGATCAAACAGATCGGTCCACACGGGCATATAGACGCCGTTGCCGCATTGCGTATGCAGGTGTACGACCGTCCGCGACCGGACCAATGGATCGAGATCCCGCCACACTGCCGCCGTTTCATCGGCCAAATGATGGATACGCACCGCATTCTGCGCATCGAACATCGCATAGGCCGCATAGACCGGGACCTCGATGGTATCCGGCGCCAGCGCCAATTCAGGGCACTGCTCGACCAGTCCTTCAAGAATCGCCCGCCGATGCCGATCCTCCCAGGAATCAGGTAGCCCGGGATCGGACGCGCCGATAATTTCAAACAGCAAGAACGCGGTATTTTCCACCGGCGGGTACAGTCGTGCGGCGATCGCTTGCGTCCGCTCCGAGTCTGCCACCGAGGTCAAATGGTCGTGCAGCATCTGAAGATTGAGCGGCTCCAGCGTCGCGTCGGTCAGCAATCTCGATTCCACCCGCACCACCGTGCCGGCCGACAAACGCAGATGCCGGTGGAGCAACTCCGCGGTGGCTATAGGATCAATTTTGAGCTTGAGCGGGGCCGTGAGGTTGGCTTGCAGGGGAAGCTCCAAGGCCGCCATCGTGGCGTAGACCGGTTTTTCTTCCGTCGATTCATCCAACGCCAACGTACAACTGGCTTCCGCCAGCAGATCGAACAACCATTCGGCCATTTCTTCATCGAGCGCAGCCAGGACGGTCAGCAGGTCGGACTCGCGCCCCTGCTCTAGAAAGGCTTGCAACGTATCGATCGCCGCGTCGGTGTCGCCGTGATCATGACGACGCGCATTGATCAAGTGGATGAGGTCGCGGGTGAGCGGATCGGGACGAGACCAAGCCAACATCAGACGCTCCTCAAATTACCGGAAAAGGACTCTTGCTCACCGACATGGCACGATCTCCATGTTGCCAAAGAATCTACGCAGGAGCAAGGGCGAAGACAGTTCCTGCGACCGGACTTCCGGCACCAACCGCGGGATACGGCACTCATCATTCACCAATCACTTTCACCAGCACACGCTTTCTTCGCCGCCCGTCAAATTCACCGTAGAAGATCTGTTCCCAGGGGCCGAAATCAAGCCGCCCATCCGTCACCGCCACCACGACTTCACGCCCCATTAGCTGGCGCTTCACATGGGCATCGCCGTTGTCTTCGCCGGTCTCGTTATGCCGGTACACCGCGTCGTGCGGCGCAAGTCGTTCGAGCACGTCGTCGTAGTCTCGGAGCAGTCCCGGTTCGTCGTCGTTAATATAGACGCTGGCGGTGATGTGCATCGCATTGACCAGCACCAGCCCTTCCTTCACTCCGCTCGCGTTGAGAACGGCTTCGACCTGAGGCGTGATATTGAGATAGGCGCGGCGCGTCTTGGTCTCGAACCAGAGTTCCTCTCGATACGACTTCATCGGCCCAACCTATTCGTGCGTGTCTCGACGGGCATTCTGCCGAACGGTCCGCCCGAGATTCAAGTGGCAGGCGAGAATCAGCGACTCGATTCGCCCCGCACCCGAAACGGACTATAATGAAAATCATGACCAAGAGGCCACCACGCGCATTACCGCAGCCACTCTCCGCCAACGCCACCACTGTCTTGGCCCAGCGGTACCTCGCAAGAAATCCCGAGGGCGCCGTGGTGGAAACCGCGGCGCAGCTCTTTTGGCGCGTCGCACACGACATCGCCCAAGCCGAACGCACCTACCCGCCTCCGACCAGACAGCCGCATCTCGCGCGGCGGTTCTTTGACCTGATGGCTCGCCTCGACTTCCTGCCGAATTCGCCGACCCTGATGAACGCGGGGCGTCCGCTGCAGCAACTGTCGGCCTGCTTCGTCCTTCCGGTTGAGGATACGCTCGCGTCGATTTTCGATGCCGTGAAGTATCAGGCCTTGATTCACCAATCGGGAGGGGGCACGGGGTTTTCCTTCAGCCGGCTTCGCCCGCGGGCTGACCGCGTCGCCACAACCAACGGGGTCGCCTCCGGTCCGGTCTCGTTCATGCGGGTTTTCAACCTCTCGACCGACGTCATTAAACAGGGCGGCACCCGGCGCGGTGCGAATATGGGCATTCTACGGGTCGATCACCCGGATATTCTTGAATTCATCGCCCTCAAGCAGAACCAGTCTGAGATGACTAATTTCAACCTGTCTGTCGGCATCACCGATCGATTCATGCAAGCCCTGACACGTCAACAGGCGATTCCGCTCATCAATCCTCACACAGGCCAAATCATTCGCCGCGTGGCGGCGCAAGCCATTTTCGATCAACTGGTCCAGGCAGCCTGGCAATCCGGAGAGCCCGGTATCGTATTCTTGGATACGATCAATAGAGCGAATCCCACCCCTCACCTGGGTGCAATCGAAGCCACCAACCCCTGCGGAGAGCAGCCCCTCCTTCCTTACGAGTCCTGCACGCTCGGCTCCATCAACGTCGCCAACTTTGTGGTGACGCGCTCAGGAAAACCGGCGATCGACTACGATCGATTGCATCGCACCATTCCAACTACGGTGCGATTTCTTGACAACGTACTCGATCGCTCCCATTTCCCCTTACAGGCCATCAAGGACCAAACCGCGCTCACCAGAAAGATCGGCCTCGGCATCATGGGCTTTGCCGATCTGCTGATCCATCTCGGCATTCCGTATAACTCGGACGAAGCCTTGACGGTCGCAGAAAAACTGATGAGTGTCATCCAAACCCAGGCTCACGAAGCGTCGACTCAGCTGGCACGCGAGCGCGGGGTGTTCCCCGCCTATCGCGGCAGCCGCCTGCAAACACACCGACAACGTTGGCGCAATGCCACGGTCACAACCATCGCTCCCACCGGCACGATCAGCATCATTGCGGACTGCTCTGCCGGAATCGAGCCGCTCTATGGCATCCACCTCGTACGCACGGTGATGGACGGCATGGCACTCGCCAGCCTTCATCCTGCATTCGTACGGCACGCCGAAACGCACGGCCTGGCGCTCCCGTCGCTCCAACGTGAGTTGGAACAGAGCGCCTCAATCCAACATCTCACCCAGCTGCCGGCTTCCCTACGACAGCTCTTCATCACCGCCCACGACGTGTCGCCGTCACATCACGTACGAATGCAAGCAGCCTTCCAACGCCATAGTGACAGCGGCGTCTCGAAAACGATCAACCTGCCCCCCTCGGCGACGCCTCAAGACGTCGCCGAGGCCTTCCATCTCGCCCATCGCCTCGGCTGCAAAGGGCTCACCGTATTTCGTTCTGGGAGTCGACGCGATCAGGTCCTGTCCTGCTCACAGCAACAATCCTGCTGACGTCGCGACTCGATCCAGGAGCTCCGTCCCCTGGTAGAATTTCCCCACAAAATTGACTCCATCGGACCTTGGTGATAAGTACTTTCACAGAATATGATCGTTTGCCGATGATCGCTACAGGGAGGTGCCCGATGTTCGCAGTCGCTGGGGGTCCGTCGTTCGCAGGCAGTGCGCTCTCCAATCTGTTTTTTGCCCGCCAACCGGAGCCGGATTTGGAATTCACTGAAGAAGAATTGGAACAAACCACGAACACCCGTTCGTCCTCTCCCATGAAATCACCGAAGAAATCAGGTGGACGTCCCGTTCTCTGGGTTCTGCTCTTAGCCCTCATCGGTGGTGGCGCCTATGTGGCGATGGAACCGGAAATGGTGATGGACTGGGTCAATCAATTACTGGGCGAGACCCCGACACCGCAGCCGCCGCAGATGGCGACGAGGCCGGCGCCGATCGCACAACCAGCGCCGGCAGCGCCTGATGCGCCAGCGCCGATTCCGGCTGCTCCACAGGCCAACGCGCCGATGACTGCGACTCCGCCGCCGGCATCGCCAATGGCCTCGGCCCCTGCACCAGTCGGAGCACCGGTCGCACCCAGTGCGACACCGGCTCCGCCTGTGATGCCGACGAGCCCGGCAATGGCGACTCCCCCCGCACCCGCGTCACTGTCTCCGATGTTCGGAGAAGGTCAACGCGTCACGGTGGCGGTCGACCCTGCCCTCGCCGGCGGGATGATCGCGTTATCCCAAGATCCTGCCGGGACGAAGCCGGGCCCGGCCGTTCGTCCCGGGGCCGGACTCACCATTCTTGACGGTGATCTCCAACAGAACGGATGGGTCTATTCCGTCCGGAGCGACGATGGCGTCAAGGGATGGATCGCTGAGAAGCGCCTCCGCTTGAAACCGTAATCTTCTGACTCGCATACTTCGGGTTCATCAGAGGGCGGCGATACAATCCTGTATCGCCGCCCTCTGTGCTATAATGCGCCCCGCTGTTTCTCCGACACATTCAACCGGGATTCAAACTCGACATGCAGACGCTGCGCGCCATCCTGTTCGATTTCGACGGTGTCATCGCGAATACAGAGCCGCTTCACTTTGCCGGACTCCGCCGCACGCTGGCCGACATCGACATTACCCTCACCGAATCGGATTACTACGCCAACTATTTGGGCTTCGACGATCGCGGCTGCTTCCTTGCGGCCCTGCAGGCCAATGAACGACCGATCACCCCCGCGATCCTCCACGACCTGATGACGAAAAAAGCTATCGCCTATCTCGCTTCGGTCCGTGATCATCTCGTCATTTTCCCCGGTGTGCGGGAGTTCGTCGAACAGGCCGCCGCCCGGTATCCCTTGGCGATCGCCTCCGGCGCCCTCCGTCCGGAAATCGAACTCATTCTCGAACAAGCCGGCCTCAGGAAGGCGTTCCTCCATATCACCAGCGCGGAAGATGTCAGCCGCGGCAAGCCGGACCCCCAACCCTTTCAATATGCCTTGGCCGGCTTGACCCACGTACGCCCGAATCTCGGATTGGATGCGGCGTCGTGCCTGGTCATCGAAGATTCGCTGCCCGGCATTCGATCGGCCAAATCCGCCGGGATGAAAGTGCTGGCCGTCGCCAATACCCACACCACGCAAGATCTGCATGAAGCCCATGCCATCACTCACAGCCTGGCGGACACCAGCCTAGACGACCTACGAACCCGCCTATGGCCAATCGCACAATGATGAGGATCAGACCGTAATGCGTATCTGCTCGCTGGTCCCCGGCGCCACAGAAGTCGTTGCTGCGCTCGATCTCACAGACCAGTTGGTGGCCGTGAGCCACGAGTGCGACTATCCGGAATCCATCCGCCACATCCCGTCAGTCGTTGAGTCGGTGATCGATCAGCACAGCCTCTCCAGTGACGCCATTGATCGAGCCGTCAAACAACTTGTGAGTGCCGGTCAACGGCTCTATCGTCTCAACGAGCAACGCCTTCGTGAGGCTCGACCGGACGTGATCTTGACTCAGGATCTGTGTCATGTGTGTGCCGTCACGCCCGATCAATTGACACAGGCCATAACCGCACTCCCCTCCGAGCCACGGATCGTGACGCTGAATCCGACGTCAATGGAAGATATGCTGCTCGACGTTGTCCGCATCGCACAGGCAGTAGGAGCGGCTGACCGCGGGCAGGCACTGCTCCAATCTCTACGTGCGAGACTTGATCACGTGTCCACCACCAAACGGGCCATCCGCCCTCGCGTGGTCTGCCTGGAATGGCTCGACCCGCTCTATATCGCCGGCCACTGGGTGCCTGAAATGGTGGCGCTCGCAGGAGGGACGGATATTTTGGGTCGCAACGATCAACCATCGCGTGAAACCACGTGGAAGGAAGTCACGGACGCCAACCCGGACATCCTGCTCATCATGCCCTGCGGATACTCCGTTCAACGAACCGTGGATGAACTCGGCCGTTTTGAGAACAGTCGGACGCCATGGTCCGCGCAACTCGCCCGCTGGCCCGAAACCTATGTCCTCGATGCCAACGCCTATTTCAGCCGTCCCGGTCCGCGGCTCGTTGACGGCGTCGAGCTGCTCGCCTCGCTCTTTCACCCGATGCCATCCCATGATCTGAACCCGTTACAGGCCGTCCGCCTGACGACATCCTTGCTCACTGTGGAGTCCCGCGTATGACCGTCGATGAAGCCCAGGCCTATTGCACCGCCCTCACCAAAGCAAGCGGCAGCAATTTCTACTACTCATTTTTCTTTCTCCCCAAGGCACGCCGCAGCGCGATGTATACGGTCTATGCGTTCTGCAAAGCGGTCGATAGTGCGGTGGATGAACCGCCCGCCGGCAGTCAGCCGCAGGAAGAACTCGTCAAGTGGCGCGCGGAGCTGGACGCCGCCTATCACGGCACGCCGACATGGCCGATCACCATCAGTTTGGCGCATCACGTGAAAGCACTCTCGATCCCCAAGGTCTATTTTGAGGAATTGATCAAGGGCGTGGAGATGGATTTGCACAACAACCGCTACGTCACCTTCAACGAGCTGTCGTCCTATTGCTACCGGGTCGCGTCCGTCGTGGGTCTCATCTGCCTGCACATCTTCGGCGCGACCTCTGCCCGGGCGCAGGACTACGCCGTGGATCTCGGCATGGCCTTCCAACTCACCAACATTCTACGGGACGTGGGCACCGACGCAGCACAAAACCGAATCTACCTTCCGCTTGAAGACCTGAAAGCCTGCAAATATTCGGAAAAAGCTCTGCGGCAACAGACCTATTCACCGGAGTTCCAGAAGTTGATGCAGCATGAAGCCGCCCGCGCCCGGCAGTACTATGACAAAGCCCGGGCGGCCCTGATGGCTCTCCCTCCCCACGAGCGCCGCGCCCTGACGGTGGCGGAGATCATGCGCGGGATCTACTCCAGAATTCTAAGGAAGATCGAAGCCTCCGAGTACAAGGTATTTGGTCCACGCATCCGTCTGACCACCAGTCATCGCCTAGCGATTGCCGCAGGAATCTGGCTGCGCTCCCGATTCTCGTGACCACTCCATCCGCAGAGTCTGTTGTCATCCTCGGCACCTCGCTCGCAAGCCTGGTCGCGGCCTGCGAACTTGCCCGTCGGGGCTATCACCTGACGCTCATCGACCACCCGAGTTGGGCCGACGATCTCTCGGCGTCTGAGCATATGCTTGGCTGCCATCGAGAACTACAAACCTTGCTCAGGGCCCTCCCAGAATCGGAGCCCCCGGCACAAACTTCGGCCACCCCGCTTGAATTTTTCTTGCCTGACGGACGCATCGTCTCCTACAGGCCGACGACGCTTCCCGGATCACTCCATTGGATCACCGGACTCGTTCGGTTTCGCGGCCTGTCCTGGAGCGATCGCTGGCAGCTCCTCTCCTACCTCGAACGAATCTGGGAACAGGAGCTCGCTGCCCCGACCACCCTGGACCAGCGCACCGCCGACGCCTGGCTGGCATCGATCGGACAGAGCCCATCCGCACGTGAACACATCTGGTCGCCTCTCATTCGATTCCTCACGGGCAACGCACTGACCGATCTCTCGGCCGCCTCCTGTGCACGAGCCTTGACGCCCCCCTTTCTCACCGACGCGCGCGCATCCTCCTGCACCAAACTCAGCAGCGCGCAACGCCACGGCCTGCATCGCCAATTGAAAACCGTCTTATCCACGCTGGGCATACAGGTCCTGGCGCAAACGGACCTCCCCCACATTCAATTTGGACAGCATCGTATTGAGCATGTCCGCCTGGGCGATGGGCACAGCCTCAAAGCGACCTGGTACCTGTCCGGCATACCGCATCACGTGCTCCTGAAGCTGCTCCCGGATCGGCTGCTCACCCGGTATGGCTATTTCTCGCAACTGAGCGACTTGACGGACCTCTCCGCCATCTCCGTCCATCTGACAGGATCAGCACCGGCGGCCGGACCGCGCCTCGTGCTCTTGCCCGGGCAGGGATTCCAATCTGTTTCAATCTCCACGGGGGATCCCTCTACTGCCCTCTATGAATTGTCGGTGGTCGGCGATGTCCCGTTTATTGAACGGACAGAGGCGGATCTGATCGGCCTGGCCAAACAAGAACTCCAGCGCCTCTTCCCTGCCCTCCAGGGAGTGTCACTGCACTCGACCGCGCTCCATAGACGCCCGCGGGCTGCGCTGTCGCTCACATCCGGATCACCGATCCTCCGTCCGATCCAACAAAGCCCCGTGCAGAACCTGCTGGTCGCCGGCTCCTGGACCGATACCGGCTGGCCCACCTCGAGCGAGAGCGCCATCGTCAGCGCACGTCGATGCGTCGCCGCCATCACCGGCTCCCGTCTTGACCCCATCTCCTTCACCTGATACGTATAAATTCATGCTCGCTCACACCACGGCCATGCTGGCCTTAGGAGTCACGCTGATCGGCCTCTCCGGCTGCGCCTCACATCCCTATGACCGTGGCGGCCATCCCTCCGGATATAACCGAGCCGACGTGGATCGGGATTATATGGAGTGTGAATACAAAGCCCGGCTGGCCAACGAACAACATTTTTACAGCCAGAGCTCTCCATTTCCCTTCGGCTCAGGCCCGCAGAGCCCCGCTGACCATGCGCGTGCGCTGCACGGCCTCTCGACGATCAACGCGATGCGCGATACATGCCTGGCAGCCAAGGGTTATCGAGTGGAGTAGCGTGAGACCTGCGACTTATTTCGAGCCATGCTCCATAGGCTCTGCGCCCATCCTGGCGCATTGACATCCCGCAGCGGCCTTCCTAAGATACCGCCTCCAACTGGTTCCGAGGCCATCATGACCACCACCCCGCTCCAGGATCTCGCCAAGTCTCTCCACAACTGCCAGCGCTGCAAACTGGCCAAGCTGGGCCGCAGCCAGGTCGTCTTCGGCGTGGGAAACCCGCATGCCAGCATCATGTTCGTGGGGGAAGCCCCGGGGGCCAATGAGGATTTGAAGGGCGAGCCGTTTGTCGGCGCGGCGGGGAGAATTCTCAACGACCTCCTGCAGTCGGCCAATCTCTCACGCGATGATATTTACATTGCCAATGTCATCAAGTGCCGGCCGCCTGAAAACCGTGACCCCGAACTCGATGAAGTGGAAATCTGCAAGCCGTTTCTCCTGCAGCAAATTCAGCTGATTCGCCCGAAATTGGTCTGCACGTTGGGGAACTGGGCGACGCAAACGCTGCTAGAACGGAAAGTCGGCATCACGAAGGTCAAGGCGCAGGCCTTCTACATGAAAGACTTTGTGCTGTTCCCGTTGCTCCACCCGGCGGCGGCACTGCATCAGGGTGGACTGCTCGACACGTTGAAAGCGGATTTCAAAAAGCTGAAGGAGTTTCTCGACCGGAACACGAAACCGGCCGAGCCCACATCCCCCGCGTCACCGACAGCGCTGACTCTACAGATCGATCCGCCGCACCCGACACAAATGGATCTCTTCTAGAGCGTTCCCCATCAGTTCACAGGTTGGCACTGCGGATACACCGACTACGCTTTAGAGGATTGCCCCTCTGTCGTGGCGGCAGACTCGGCATGCTCCGCCTTATCTGCTTCTTCTTCGGCAGGTTGCTCTTCTTCCGGCACATCGAACCATTGCACCAGCATCTCATCCCACCAGCCCTCGGTCACCTCGTCGCCGGGATCGGTGCCCAGGAACGCGACGTCCTCTTTCTTCACATCGGGACCGACGAGCTGAGGCTGGAACTTCGCGCGATCGATCACTTCTTTCGTCGCATATCCGCCGATGATCCAGGCATCCGGATCAGCACGGCGCGACTTGTACGCCTTGAGTCCGATTTTTAAATACATGAACAGCTGTTGTTGGATCGGATCGGCGACGCCGGACTGAGGCAAGCTCAAAATCTTCTCGATCTTCTTCCGCCAATGCCGATCGTCATAGCGTGACGTGATCAGCTGCAACATTTGCTTTCCCAATTCAGCATCAAGCGCCATCTGTTGTCCCTTCACACAAACCGTCGTTATCTTGTCTGCGCTGTCTTCTGACTTACCGACCGTACATGGCCGTGAATGAGGCTTTTGCCAGGGCATTTTGCTTCAGATAATAGCCGACCATCGCCCCCGAAGCCTCCAGCTTGAGCGGAAGCTGATCCACTTTCAACGCGTAGAGCGTGAAGATATAGCGATGCGGCTTATCGCCCTGTGGCGGGCACGGACCGCCATACCCGGGCTGGCCGAAATCCGTCATGCTTTGAATGCTGCCCTGAGGTGCCGACGAGCTGTCCAACTTGCCTGCCCCTGCCGGCAGCGAGGTCACCGTGGGGGCCATGTTGAAAATGACCCAATGCCACCAGCCGCTGCCGGTCGGTGCGTCAGGATCGTACACGGTCAACGCAAAGCTCTTGGTGTCCTTCGGGGCATGCTCCCACTGCAGAAGCGGGGAGACATTCTGCCCCGTGCAGCCAAACCCGTTGAACACATGGTCATTGCCGATCGTACTGTGATCCTTGATCGTCGGACTCGTCAGGGTAAACTCCGCGGCAACGGTCACACCGGGAAAAGTCAGTGCAGCCAGAATCATCAGACTCCAGACCAGAGATCGCATGGCCTGTCCCCTCCTCATCATCCTAATTCCCCGCCACCATCAACTCGCCCAACTTCAGGCTCGGGCTTGCAATCCGGCTACGAAACACCAGGTCGCTTCCGACCGTTTCAATGTCGGTGAACATCTGTTTCAAATTGCCGGCGATCGTAATCTCTTCGACGGGATACGCGAGCTCTCCGTTCTCGATCCAAAATCCGCAGGCCCCGCGGGAATAGTCCCCGGTCACCATGTTGATCCCGAATCCGATCAGCTCAGTCACGTACAGCCCCTCCTTAACCGACCCGATCATCTCCTGCAGTGTCTTCGTACCGGGAACCAGATAGAAATTCGTCGGTCCGACCGATGGACTCTCCCCCACACTCCGCGAGGCATTCCCGGTCGACGGCAGGCCCAACTTTTTGCCGGAATAGGAATCAAGCAGATAACTCTTCAGAACCCCCCGTTCGACGATCGTGTTCTTGCGTGTGGCCAACCCTTCGCCGTCAAATGGGCGGGAGCCCAACCCGCCTGCCATACGGCCGTCATCGTAGATCGTCAGATGCTCCGACGCGATCCGATTGCCGAGTTGATCGAGGAGGAATGAGGCTCGTTTGTAGAGCGAATAACCTGAAATTGCGCTACAAAGATTACCGAGGAGGCTTCCGGCGGCATCCTGATCGAAAATCACCGGCACCCGCTTCGTGGACACCTTGCGACCGCCAAGGCGGCGTAACGTCCGTCGCGCGGCTTCCTGGCCGATCGACTCGGGGGATGCCATCAGGCTGAACTTGCGCTGCACTTCATACCATGCATCCCGTTGCATTCCGCCGGTTGCGGCATCCGTGGCGATGGGAGAGACCGAAATAGAAAAGCTCGAGCTGCGGTACTCACCGACAAATCCATGGCTGTTGGCCAATACGACTCGGCCGGACGACGAGTCAAACTCGCCCCCCTCCGAATTCGTCATGCGCGGGTCCGCCGACAATGCCGCAGACTCCGCCCGCTTCGCCAAATCGATCTGCTGATCGGTCCCAAGCTTGGTGCTGTCATAGAGGTCCAGATCCGGCCAGTCGGTCGCCATCTGCGATTCCTCTGGCAACCCCGACACCTCATCCGGCACCACCGCCTTTGCCAGCGTGCAGGTCTCATCGACCAGGCGATGCAGTGAGTCGATCGAAAAATCCGAGGTCGAGGTCGTTGCGGACCGCTTCCCGACAAACACCCGCAACCCCAACCGCTTCTCGCGAGCCTTGCTCAAGCGATCCACCACGCCGACACGCACCTGGACGGAAAATGTTTCTCCGTCGGCAACCACGATATCGGCCTCCGTCGCGCCGCACTGTTTGGCCCGGGCGAGCACATCCGCGGCCAATTGCGCATACCCGTTGGGCTGTTGCGGCAAGGTATTCATATTATCGCTGCGTCCCGCCGACGGTGATTTCATCAATCTTTAAGGTCGGCAATCCCACTCCGACCGGCACGGACTGGCCGTCCTTGCCACAGGTACCGATTCCGTTATCCAGCTTCAGATCATGTCCCACCATCGAAACCTTCGTCAGAATCTCCGGACCGTTTCCGATCAATGTCGCTCCCTTGACCGGCTTCGTAATTTTTCCGTCCTCAATCAAATAGGCTTCACTCGCTGAGAACACAAACTTCCCGCTGGTGATATCCACCTGTCCCCCGCCGAAAGACACAGCGTACAGCCCGCGCTTGACCGACTTCAGGATATCGGCCGGATCTGATTCGCCGGCCAGCATAAACGTATTCGTCATGCGAGGAAGCACAATGCTTTGGTAGCTTTCTCGCCGGCCGTTGCCGGTCAACGGAATGCCCATCAGCCGCGCGTTGAGCTTATCCGTGATGTACCCGCGAAGAATCCCCTTCTCGATCAACACCGTCCGACCGGTGGGAGTGCCCTCGTCATCCATATTGAGCGAGCCGCGGCGAAATGGGAGCGTGCCATCATCCACAATGGTACAGACGTCGGAGGCCACGCGCTTCCCGATCAAGTTGGAAAAAGCCGAGGTCTTCTTCCGATTGAAGTCCGATTCGAGTCCATGGCCGATCGCCTCGTGCAGCAGAATGCCAGGCCATCCTCCTCCAAGCACCACCGGCATGACCCCCGCCGGCGCATCCACCGCAGAGAGATTCAAAATCGCTTCGCGAGCCGCTTCCCGGGCATATCCCAAATACCGACTTTCCTCCTGATAGAACTCAAATCCGACCCGCCCGCCTCCGCCGAAGGATCCCACCTGCCGGTTGCCGTTTTCTTCGGCAATACATGTGACTTGAAGTCGGGACAACGGCTGGACATCTCCGATCAACGTGCCATCGGATGTCGCCACGGCCACCACTTTATATTCCGTATTAAAGGAGGCCAGTACATTTTTGATCCGTGGGTCGTAACGCCGCGCCTCGGCATCGATCGCATTGAGCAGGGCCACTCGATCCGCAGTCGCCACCTCGGCGTTCGCCCGTTCGACGGGATAGAGATCCCGCGTCGGCCGTCGCTGTGTCGGCACTGGCAGGCTGCGATCACCTTTGGGAGAATTGGCAATATAGCGAGCGGTATCGGCAGCGACTTCCAAGTCTTTCTTCGTCAACTCATCTGAGTAGGCAAATCCGGTTTTTTCTCCGGCTGTCGCCCGCACCCCGACTCCCTGGGAAATACTTTTCGACGCCCGTTTGACGATGCCCTCTTCCATAGAGACGGATTCCGACACCCGCGACTCGAAGTAGAGATCGGCATAGTCCACGTCCCGGACATTGAGCCGGTCAAGGGCCTGGAATACTTCCAAGTCCGTCATGCCGAATTTTGCGAGCTGCCCGGAATCAGCCATCAATCACGCCCCTTTGTGTCTGTATGGGAACAAGCGCGGAGTATAGCCCATTCATTTCCGCAGCCGCAATGCAACGCATCTTAACTATTGACAGACCAAGGGCTTTTACTAAATAGCGTTTGACATTGCCTACCCTCGTCAGTAGACTTTGGCCACCTGCCATTGAGTCTCCACGGAAAGGACATCGATTCGTTTCCCATGTCACAAACACCGTCTTCATCCAACCTCGAAAGCCTTTCCGAGCAGGAATTGACGAGCAAATTAGAGCTGGAGCTCCTGCCCAAACACGTCGCCGTCATTATGGATGGCAACGGACGATGGGCCGAGTTTCGCAGTCTGCCCCGCATTGCCGGTCATCGGGAAGGGATCAATTCCGTCCGCGAGATGATCACGCTGTCTCTCGAACTGGGCATTCAACACCTGACCATTTACGCATTCTCACAGGAGAATTGGAATCGACCGACACAAGAGATTTCCGCGCTGATGGGCCTCCTAGAGCATTACCTGTCCACCGAGCGAGCCAGCCTCATTGAGCAAGGCGTTCGCTTCCGCGCAATCGGACGACTCGATGCGCTTCCAGAGAGCGCCCGGCGGTGGGTCCGGACAACCGAACAGGAAACCGCGCATCTGAGCAAGCTGCATCTGACTGTGGCGCTCAGTTACGGCGGACGAACCGAGATCGTCGACGCCGTTCGCAGCATCGTGAAGGATGCTCAGGCTGGATCGCTTCGGCCTGACCAGATTGACGAAACGCTGCTATCCCACTATCTCTACACCCACCCGCTTCCTGACCCCGACCTGTTGATTCGCACCAGCGGCGAGACCCGCATCAGCAACTTCCTCCTCTGGCAACTGGCCTATACCGAGCTCTACTTTACCTCAACACCCTGGCCTGATTTTCGGCGACGTGAGTTTCTGCTTGCGTTGATCGAATATCAACGACGCGAGCGCCGTTTCGGCCGAGTCTTGAGCACCGTGTCCTCCTAACCGCACGTGGATAATCTCAGCCCAGTAGATGTGCATGGCAACCGGGGAACAGGACCGACTGCGCCAGCCTCCACGCCAGCTCGCCGCTTCGATGCCCGGCGTGTCTACACCGCACTGATCGGCATTCCGATCGTCTATGCCATCATTCGCTATTTGCCGCCATGGGGTTTGACCCTGTTAGTGGTCATAGGCGGAGCTATCGCTCTACTTGAGCTCACGCGCATGGGCTTCGGTGATCGTCGCAATCCGGCGCTGACCGGACTCGCGCTTGGACTCACGGCGCTCTTGATCGTTCGTCTCCACTGGGCGTTTTCGATAGAGGCCATCCTGCTATCGGGTCTCGCCGGCGCGCTGCTGGCGATGCTCTGGTCCTCAAATGTCATCACGTCCCGTTTCCACGATACAGCCGTCGCCCTATTCGGCCCCCTCTATATCGGACTCACACTCAGCACGCTTGTTTCAACACGCACCCTGCCATCCGGCGAATGGCTGATTGTGTTTATTGCCCTGGTGACCTGGGCCAGCGACATCGGCGCCTACTATGCAGGCACTCTTTGGGGACGCCATCCCCTGGCCCCGTCGATCAGCCCCAAGAAATCCATTGAAGGCCTGGCGGGTGGATTAGCCCTGGCCATGGCAGTCGCCCTCCTGACACAAATCTGGCTGGTCCCGCAGTTGACCATGGTTCACGCCATGATGCTGGGCCTGCTGATGACCGGTACGGGCCTCGTAGGGGACCTCTGCGAATCGGCACTGAAACGCGCGGTGGGAGTGAAGGACTCCGGCGGCATTCTCCCAGGTCACGGCGGCATGCTCGACCGTTTAGATAGTCTCTTGTTCACCGCCCCCACCTTCTACTACTATGTGACATTAGTCTGCGGCCTTTCGCCGCTCCCTTAGCAGGAGACGTTATGAAGACCATCATCATCCTGGGCTCCACCGGTTCGATCGGCACGAACACCCTCGATATTGTTCAACGATTCCCCGATGAGTTTCGCGTCGCAGGTCTCACCGCCGGCAACAATATCGACAAGCTGGAAGAACAGATTCGCACGTTCACCCCGCGAGTAGTGGCCGTGTCACACGAAGCCGCCGCAGCGACGTTACGGCAGCGCTGCGCGGGTCTGCCTGTCGAGATTCTGTCCGGCGAAGCAGGCATCGCTCAGGTCGCCTCCCTGCCGGAGGCCGAACTGGTGATCTCCGCCATTGTCGGAGCCGCCGGACTGGTGCCCACCCTCACCGCGATCCGCTCAGGAAAACATATCGCCTTGGCCAATAAGGAACCGATGGTCATGGCGGGCAAGCTGATGCAGGAGGAAGCCCACACACATGGCGTCAGGATCTTCCCGGTCGACAGCGAACACAGTGCGATCTTTCAGTCACTGGAAGGCCATCGCCTTGAAGACGTCCGTCGATTGATTCTCACGGCGTCCGGCGGAGCGCTCTGGACCGTGGCGAAAGAGGAGTTGCAACAGGTCACACCCGAGCGAGCGCTCAAGCACCCCAATTGGAAAATGGGCTCGAAGATTACCATCGACTCCGCCACACTGATGAATAAGGGCCTCGAAGTCGTCGAAGCCCGCTGGCTGTTCGACATCCCAGAGTCCCGTATCGAAGTGATGGTGCATCGGGAAAGCATTATTCATTCGCTGGTCGAGTATGAAGACCGCTCCATGATCGCCCAATTGGGATTGCCGGACATGCGAACGCCGATCTCTTATGCGATGCGATACCCCGAACGGCTGCCGCTCGATCTGCCTTCGCTCGATTTGACGGAGATCGGCACGCTCAGTTTCTGCAAGCCGGACCATGACCGGTTTCCCTGCCTCAACCTGGGCTACGAGTCCCTCCGGACGGGGGGAACCATGCCGGCTACGATGAACGCAGCGAATGAGATTGCCGTCGAAGCCTTTTTGAACGGGGGCATCCGATTTACCGAGATCGCTGAAGTCATCCGCAAGACGATGGACGCCCATACGCCCAAATCCGTGTCCTCCCTGGAGGACGCTCTGGAGGCTGATCAGTGGGCCAGAGAAAAAGCGGAATCCCTGGTCCATGCCCTCCCCCGTTGAAACATCGTTTTGAAAATCGGGCAATGAGTGTTAAGTTGATCTTGGCGTTACACATTCACCTCTAGATATTGAGTACACCCATGATGTTCGCATTCACCTGGTCTCCCGATACCCTCTGGATCCTGATGCAAAAAGCCTGGTGGTTCCTGGTCGTACTCGGCATCCTCGTCGCATTCCACGAGCTCGGACACTTCTTGGCGGCCCGCTGGGTGGGCGTGAAAGTCCTCAAATTCTCTCTCGGGTTCGGCCCGAAGATTTTCGGGCGCCAGGTCGGCGAAACCGAATACCTCCTCTCGGCTATTCCCTTGGGTGGATACGTCAAATTGTTCGGCGAAGACGAAACGGAAGCGGCCACCCCGGAAGACCAGCGGCGATCATTCGCCCATCAGGGGCTATGGGGGAAAGTGTTGATCGTGGCAGCCGGCCCCGGTTTTAACTTCATTCTGGCCTATCTCATTTTTGCCGGATGGCTCTCGACGGGAGCGCCCTTATTCGTTCCGACCTTCCGCGATCTCAGCCCGGACATTGAGGCGCTGGTGCCTGGCTCGCCTGCATCCGCAGCCGGCATGGAGATCGGCGACCATATTACCAAGGTGAACGGGAAAGAAATTTCCACGAGAACGGAATTATTGGATGCGGTGGCTCACAGCAAAGGGGAAGCCCTTTCGCTGGAAATTAAGCGCGGGGCACAAGTAAAACCGCTTTCCGTCATCCCGGTTCCCCTGCAAGGTCAGCCGGCTCAGGCTGACGAGCCGATGTATACGATCGGGGTTGAGGAGACTCCTCCGCTGGTTACCTCTGTCATGCACGGGTTACCGGCTGCCGTGGCAGGATTCCAGGCGGGAGATCGGGTCATCGGCATCGACGGCCAAACCATCTATACCTGGCTTCAGATGACGACGATTGTACGGGATAGCCCGAACAAATCGCTGCACGTTGATGTGCTACGTAATAGCCAACGCATCCCCCTGGTCGTCACCCCAAGCGCTGAGAAAGCAACCGTCAACGGCCAATCCGTGGAGGTAGGCAAGATCGGCATCTCAGGACCTGGCCGGTCGCTTATGCATGCGGACAATCCTCTCCAGGCCGTCTACCAAGGGCTCGATGCCACATGGGGATGGACCGAGCTTACCGCCATCGGGCTCTATAAGATGGTTGTCGGAGACATCTCGAGCAAGAACATCGGCGGCCCGTTGACGATCGCGAACATTTCAGGGGAAGCCGCCTCCCAGGGCGCCTCCAGCGTCATTTTCTTGATCGCCATTCTGAGCATCAATCTCGGCGTCCTGAATTTGCTTCCGATTCCGATTCTGGACGGAGGACACTTGCTCTTTTTCCTCATTGAAGGCATTCTGCGCAAACCGCTCGGCGACCGGCAGCGGGAAATTGCACAGCAAGCCGGGCTGGTCTTATTGGTTGGCGTGATGATCTTCGCCTTTTGGAATGACCTCGAACGAATCTTCCTCCGTTAACACCCTATGAAAACATCGCAACTCCTGATCCCCACGTTACGGGAAGCCCCCGGTGAGGCTGAAACAGTCAGTCACCGGCTCATGCTGCGCGCCGGCTTGATTCGAAAAGTCGCGTCCGGCATCTATACCTACCTCCCCCTCGGCCTGCGCGTCATCCGCAAGGTGGAACAGATTATTCGTGATGAAATGAATCGCGCCGGGGCGCAGGAACTTCTGATGCCCATGGCCTCGCCGGCAGAACTCTGGAAAGAAACCGGCCGGTGGGACTTCTACGGGAAAGAGCTGTTGCGTTTCAAAGACCGGCACGAACGGGATTTCTGTCTGGGCCCCACACATGAAGAAATCATCACCGATCTGTTTCGGCGGGAAGTAAAGTCCTACCGGCAGCTCCCGCTGAATTTCTACCAAATCCAGACCAAGTTTCGCGACGAGATCCGCCCGCGCTTCGGCCTGATGCGGGGCCGCGAGTTCTTGATGAAAGACGCCTACAGTTTCGACCGTGATGAGGCCGGAGCACGCGAAAACTATCAAAAGATGTATGACGCCTACCACCGGATCTTTACCCGATGCGGCCTCACATTTAGAGCCGTCGAGGCAGACACCGGGCTCATCGGAGGGAATTCCTCTCATGAGTTCATGGTCCTTGCAGAGACCGGCGAAGAGACGGTGGTCTATAGCGACAGCGGCACCTTCGCTGCCAATATCGAACGCGCCGACGTCTTGCCTCCGGAGAGCGTGGACAGCACAGCCCCCCTTCCTCTCCGATCTGTCTCCACGCCGAATTGCCGCAGTATCGAAGAAGTGGCTGCATTTCTGAACATTCCGGCACACCGGCTTGTCAAAACGCTCTTGTACTCGACCGGGAAAGAGACCGTAGCCGTACTGGTCCGCGGCGACCATGCCGTCAACGAGATCAAGCTCAAGAAAGGGCTAGGAGTGCCTGAAATCGAACTCGCAGGACCGGCAACAGTCGAAAAAGCCACCGGGGCACCGGTCGGATTTGCCGGGCCCGTCGGCCTCAAGGGAATCAGAATATTTGCAGATCAGGCCATCCCCGCCCTCAAGAACGTGGTGGTCGGGGGTAATCAGCTCGACACCCACTATGTTGACGCGAATTGGAGCCGCGACTTTACGGCCGATCAGGTCCTCGATCTTCGGAACGCCCAGGCCGGCGATCCCTCACCGAAGAAAGACGGCACCCTCAAAGCCACCAAAGGGATTGAGGTCGGCCATGTCTTCATGCTCGGCACTAAATATAGCCAGACGATGAACGCGACTTTTCTGGACGAGCAAGGGAAAGAATGCCTCGCCGTCATGGGTTGCTATGGGATCGGTGTCGGACGGTCCGCGGCAGCCTCGATTGAGCAGAACCACGACGAACGCGGAATTATCTGGCCCTACCCGATTGCTCCGTTCCATATCCACTTGATCCCCGTCAGCCAATCGGACAAGACGAATGAGATGACCATTCGTCTCTATGCCGAACTACAGGCAGCGGGATTCGAAGTCCTCTGGGATGATCGTGACGATCGGGCCGGAGTCAAATTCAATGATGCCGACCTCATTGGCGCCCCCTTTCAAGTCGTCGTCGGAGACAAAGGCCTCGCGGAAGGCGTCGTCGAGGTAAAAGTCCGGCGCACCGGCATCAAGACGCGCGTCACGCCCGCTGAGCTTGTCCAGCATCTCCAGAGCGCTGTCCCTCACATCGATGCTGCCCCAGGCCCTCACTGATTCATACTTCGTCGACAGCGGGCCTGATTCGCACCTAACAAACTTGCCTTTTCCTTGCCTTCTCATTTGATTGGGCTACACTCACTCTTTAGAGAGACCGCCGCGTCATATCCGGCACTCGCAGCCATCAGATCGCTGCCACGCCTCGATTACATCGGATCACGAGCTGAGCGAAGAGGGAATCAGGAATGCAGGCCAAGCCGATGCCCAACAATCTCCAGGAGCTGCAACAAAAAGGCGAGTTCGCGGAACACGTCAAGAAGATCACCGCTCAAATTAACGCGGCCAGCGATCTCGACCAAATTCTTCTCGACCTGCATAAAGACATCCTGGGCCTGTTCGACGCCGAAGACCTAACCCTCTTTGCATTCGACTCAGAGAAGAAAGAAATCTTTTCCAAAGCCCTCCAAGTCGATGGCGTCCAAGAAGTCCGCATTCCCATCTCCGAACAAAGCCTTGCTGGTTTTTGCGCAAAATATCTCCGCCCGGTCAATATCGCCGATGCCTATAATATGGCCGAGCTCCAAGGCATCCACCCAGCCCTCCTTCATGACACATCTTACGACAAGAACACCGGGTTCAAGACCAAACAGGTGTTGACCTACCCGATTGTCGCCGACAACAAATACCTCATGGGCGTCCTCCAGCTGCTGAATAAAAAAAGCGGCAGCCGCTTTACCAGAAAGGATGAAGAGTTGGTCGCCGAGATCGCCAAGGCCCTCGGCATTGCCTTTTTCAACCTACGGAAGTCCACGAAGAAAAATCCCACAAAATTCGACCACCTCATCGGCAGCGGAAAGATTACGCAGAACGACCTGGAAAACGTCCTCGCTGAAGCGCGCAAAGGCACCAGCGATCTCGAAAGCATCCTGATCGAAAAATATAAAGTGCCGAAACTCGACATCGGCAAATCGTTCGCTCAATTCTACAAGTGCCCGTATATCGAGTTCAGCGAACGCACCCTGGTCGACATCGAACTCCTCAAGAATCTGAACGTCGACTACCTGAGAAAAAATCATTGGATGCCGCTGAAACGTGATCGCACGGCCATCGAGATTCTGACTGATGACCCCGGCGATCTCGACCGAGTTCAAGACATTAAGCGAACATTCCCCGGCTTAAACATCCGCTTCGCGGTCAGCTTACGGCGGGACATCGCACAGTTCCTGGCTTCCGCTACCGGCCAAAGCGATGCAGGAGGAAGCGGCGGAGGCCGAAAACTCGACGAAAACGTCTCAGACATTCTCGGCGAGCTCGTCACGGAAGCTCAAGCCGAAGCCATGGAAGATGCGTCTGCCGGGGGTGGCCTTGATGAAAACGACAGCGCCATCGTTCGTCTTGCCAACCAGATCATCGCTGACGCCTTCAGACAGAACGCCTCGGATATTCACATCGAGCCCTACGGGGAAAAACGCGAGACACTCGTCCGGTTCCGTGTCGACGGCGATTGCTTCGAATACATGAAAATCCCCCAGAGCTACCGGCGCGCCATCGTGTCCCGCTTGAAAATCATGGCCAGCTTGGACATCGCCGAACGGCGCAAGCCGCAGGACGGAAAAATTAAGTTCAAGCTCAGCGAGACCAAAGAAATTGAGCTCCGCGTCGCCACCATTCCGACATCCGGGTATAACGAAGATGTCGTCATGCGTATCTTGGCTGCCAGTGAACCCTTGCCGCTCGACAAGATGGGGTTCTCGGACCGCAATCTCAAAGGCATTAAAGATATTTCTGAAAAACCCTACGGAATCATCCTCTGCGTCGGACCGACCGGATCAGGAAAAACCACCACGCTCCATTCCGTGCTGGGGAATATCAATACTCCGGACATTAAGATCTGGACCGCCGAAGACCCCGTCGAAATTACCCAATATGGCCTGCGGCAAGTTCAAGTTCAGCCCAAGATTGGCTTTACTTTTGCCAATGCGATGCGGGCCTTCCTCCGCGCCGACCCCGATGTGATCATGGTCGGAGAAATGCGCGATAAAGAGACCGCCGATACCGGCATCGAAGCCTCGCTCACCGGACACTTGGTGCTCAGCACCTTGCACACCAACAGCGCCGTAGAAACGGTAACCCGTCTCCTGGACATGGGCTGCGACCCCTTCAGCTTTGCCGATGCCATGCTCGGTGTGCTCGCCCAGCGGTTGGCTCGGCGCATCTGCAAAGATTGCAAAGAACAGTATGTGGGTTCGCCCGAAGAATACGAAGAGCTTCGGCAGGGCTATGGCGCCGATCGCTGGGACAAACTGGGCATTAAGCAGGACAACACGTTCCGTCTTTCTCGCGGGAAAGGGTGCGAGGTCTGTAATCGCACGGGCTATAAAGGACGCGTGGCACTCCACGAACTCCTGCTTGGATCGGACAACATTAAGCGGATGGTCCAGCAGAAAGCCCGCACCGAGGACATGCTGCACTGTGCAATGGATGAAGGCATGACGACCCTCGTCCAGGACGGCATCCAAAAAGTATTGCTTGGTCAAACGTCCTACAAAGAAGTCAAAGCCGTCGCCATCAAATAGGACGACCGCCTCCTCATGCGGAGCCGCTTGCGCAGGCAAGCGGCTCCGCAACCCCCTCCCCCACTTTCTGCCTTCGATGAAATCAGGTACACTAGCGCCATGAATCTTCCTGCATCGACATTGAGGCTGCTCGTTTTCCCCATGCTTCTCTCCGCCTCAGGCTGTGAGACCGCCGATCACGTCCTGACAAGTGCCGAAAAGGTGCTCGGTAGCCAAACGGGAAGAACCGTCGTCAGCATTGCCGGAGGCAAAGACCCCAAACAAGTCCTCAAGGAACACACCGACGCCTATCAGCGCGACCCTGAATCCGTCCTGCGCGATATACGAACCTTGCAGCGCGACTTCGAGACCATCATGGCCGCTTTGACCGGTCGGGTCCGCCAAACATGGGGGGAGAAAGAAATAAAGGTTCCGGAGCAGAAGAAATACGTCAAGTACACCCAGAACTATATGAGCCGAGCAGTCGTCGATTTTGATAGCGGGACAATCGTGATTGAAACTCTGGACGACAAGGCTCCCAAAGACAGCCTGAAGAATGCCCTCGTCACCACACTCCTGACCCCCGATGATCCTCGATCCGTCGATCTCTTTTCCGACAAGGCTGTCACGCTCACCAGCGACAAGCCGCCTTACCTCCTAGGCCTGGTTGTGGACCAAGAGGGGCGAGCGATCAAGACTCCGGCGCAAGCAGAAGCCTTTGCGACGTTTACGGTCGAAAACCACGCAAAGCCGCGATCGATTGATCAGAACGGCGTAGCCAAACAGGCCCTCCTCGCAGAAATTAAGATGGTCGCCAACTTCTCGAACAGGCAGGCTGAAAAATACCGCAGCACGGTCATCCGGTATGCCGAACAGTTCAAGGTCAGTCCCAGCTTGATCTTTGCGGTGATTCGCACAGAAAGCAATTTCAACCCCTTCGCCGTCAGCTCCGCACCGGCCTTTGGGCTCATGCAGCTCGTGCCCAGCAGCGGGGGACGCGATGCCTACAAGAAAGCCAAGGGCAAAGACTCCATTCCCTCTCGAGACTACCTCTTCGACCCCGAGAACAATATCGAGCTGGGCAGTGCCTATCTCAATGTCCTATCCTATAACCTGCTGGAGCGCATCGAGAACCAGGTGGCCAGAGAATATTGCGTGATTTCAGCTTATAACACCGGTCCGCGCAACGTGTTCAAATCATTTGCTCAGGATCAAACCGCTGCCATCAACCAAATCAATTCGCTTCAACCTCCGGCCGTCTATGACCGGCTACGAGCAAATCTGCCCTATCAAGAAACCCGCGACTATCTCGCCAAAGTCGTCGGTTTTCGCAAGCAATTTATTGCCGTATCCGGAGAAGGCGCCAAGTAAGCAGCGCCTGTCCACACCCCTGCAAGCTCGGAGGGGCCCCCACTCTCCGTACGAATGTTACGGGTGACAATCCAAATCTAGCGAGGCTGCCGTTCAGATGTGCTTACACCTGGGGACAGTGACGAAGCAGATGCTCCACGGCTAACACACTTGTCCAACCGTGTCGCTGCGACTGGTGAGAGTAAAGAGAACTCGACCCCGAAGACGGAATCCTTCACCCACCGAACCGTCGCCCGATCGATAAAGGTTGATACCCGCTGATGCGGCAATCGTAAACTGATCGCAATTTCATCACCCGGAGCCAGCACTGCCTCACTCAACATTCTGGCACCCGCAATTGAGAGATCGCACACCACCCCAAGACCGCCACGATTGACCGTCGCCCATTTCTTCAGTCCGACCAAGGCATAGGAGCAGGGAAATGGAGCTAAAACTCGAAGACGTGGGTTGCGCCGCCGTGAGGAAATCTCATGTGTCGTCATCTGGGAATTCGACAAGGCCAACCTCGCTTATCTGATCCCTCTTGAGAACACCGTCATATATCGTCGCAGTCGCCCGTGGGAGGTACTCGACAACCGCTGAAAGGCCAGTCCGTATATCTGATCTTTCGCCCAGCGAACCGTTGCCACAGCAATTTCTGCAGGAGCCGCTTGCCGCGGCAATCGAACCAGCAACGATACCTGATCGCCCGGCTTGATCGGGGCTTCCGTACTGACCCGCATCCCCCGCAATGAAAGGTCGTACACGACACCCGGACCATGAACAGACTTTCCAAACCAGCGATGCTCATCACGCCAGGCAAGTTCACAGGCAATGGGGGTGGGAATACGCACACGAGGGTGCCGACGAAACTTGTTCAGCAACGAAGGGCGTGATGTGCTCGTCGGCATAATTGAAACCTCTCAACTGACTGTATCTCACCCTTTTCTCCCCTCAAATACTTTTTTTGAATCTCACCATCCTCCAAGATTCTGGCCTGCCCCTCACGCTGAGAATACCGCGCGACAGCAGATCTGAAGGCCACATGAACCCGGCAGAAACTTCCACCTGAGGGAACAATATGCTCTGCCCTTCGCAAGTCCATCGACAATTGCGCCAATCGGCGTGCATCTCCGACACACCGTAGTGGCACGAAAGTTGGACATGATGCCGCCCATGATCATCCAACATGCCATTCAACTATTGACCCAGGACGTTGCCCCTCTGGGTGCTCTCTCGGCTCCTCTTGTCAGCTGGTATGGCTCTGCAGGCCTGACGATATTCTTCCTTTGGCAAGTCGCCCGGCTGTATCAGCTATCGACACAGACCGCGCAACCGTTCGCGCGTGTGACACGCTGCTTAGCTAAACTGGCCCAAGAACGCTTGCACCTCGACCAGGACGGATTGATGCTCAACCCTCCAGGAGCCTTGAAAAGCAGAACGCAAGAACCGCCGCCACACTTGGACCGACGGGACGGGAAGGATTTTCAACTTATCGATACGACATTTCAGCGAGAGCCCTGGCTATCCCCAGCCTGGAAGCAATACCGGAAGACGCTCGTGACGGAACAGGTCGCCTGGTACATCGAACCCCGCATATTTAGCTCTCGTTCCGCCCAGGAACTCTTCTCGCTCGACACCATTTTTCGAGGAAAGCTGAATCTCGCCTGGTATCAACAGGTGCCGTCCCTCCTGACAGGGATCGGCCTCCTACTCACATTTATTGCGCTCCTCGTAGGCCTTAGCAAGCTACACGCCGACGGTCACGGCATTGCCGGAATTCAAGGCCTCATCAACGGACTTGCCGGAAAATTCCTGACCTCGATCGTCGGGCTTGTCTGCGCAACCGCCTTTACCCTGATAGAGAAGCCGCTCATGTTTCGCTTGTTCTCGGCCCACCAGCAGTGCACTCACTTGATTGATGATCTGTTTCCGCGAAAAACACTGGAACAGATCCTCGAAGGAATGACGGGGCCCCTTCGTCGACCCTCTTCGCTGGAACAGGGATCGAAATATGCTCCCCCCCTACCCTATCAGCCAGCAACTGACACACTTACCCACCCCTTGAAGGCAATGACGAAATCGGTGGATGCACTGACGCAAGAAATTCGCGCCCACCTACAGGCCGGGAGCGCGCCGCCAGCCACTTATCCAATCGACGCCATCGCCAAAGCTTTCGCTCCGCTTATCCAACAGCTCGCGCTCGCATTGGCGCAACTGCCGCAACGATCTGAGCCTCTACCAGCCCAGCGTTTTTCTTCACCCCAAGGGGTCGATGATCTGGTGGATGATTTGACCTCCAGAATCGCTCAGACGCCCCATCCCACAACGGGAGCGCCAGCTCGCCAGCCGCAAGGATGGCTGCAGCGACTCCGCACCTCGACACATCGACTCGCGCCTCTTTCAGGAATCACACAAAGTCGAAGTATCAAATCCCGTGATCCACGATGAGAAGTCCCCGGACTTCCTAAACCACTGAGAAGACATTCCCCATGTACCCGAATAACCCCG
This sequence comes from Nitrospira sp., assembly GCA_030653545.1. NCBI lineage: Bacteria > Pseudomonadati > Nitrospirota > Nitrospiria > Nitrospirales > Nitrospiraceae > Nitrospira > Nitrospira sp. The sequence continues at coordinate 83,112 of JAURZE010000023.1, forward strand.
TCTCCCATTCGACCATTTCCCACACGACGACCAACGGGCTCATGGACTTGATGACGTCACTCGCCATTATTTTCGTCCTGCTCCTTGCAGCCTCACTCGCACCACAAGCAGCCCAGGACGCTCCGACCGACACACCAACGCCTCCCCAAACTACCGTCGCCGCCCCCGCGACGCCGCTCACGAGCAACGTTCAAACCTTGCTCTATGAGCACTTCGCGCAATTCGGACTCTCCGTGGACAACGACCCGCATGATCCACTGCTCATGAGGATCGTCATCCCCGAAGATCTGCTCAATTTCGACTCTGGGAAAAGCACCTTGACGCCGCAGGCGGATCGATTTCTCACCGACATGATGCCACGCTATGCCGTCCTCGTATGCGGGCCGCTTGAGTCCCATGTCGACTCAGTCGTGATTGAAGGACATACCGATGATCGCGGCGACGACGCGATGAACTTGAGATTGAGCCAAGAACGCTCCTTCCGCGTGATGACGAAGGGCATCGAGGTCATCGACCGCACAGAGCCAACCGTCTCACCGTGCTTCCAACGGCTGACATCGGCGAGTGGCCGAGGACGGCAAGACCTCATCGCTGATCCTGCGACCGGAGTGGATCGAGAGAAAAGCCGCCGCGTTATTTTCAAACTTCGTCTCCGGTCCGCTCCGATACCGCACACTCTTCCACATACATCCTAGTCCGTCGAGATGCCGCTTTGACTGAGTCTCCGCATCGTGGTACGGTACATCACGATCTCCGAGAGGCAGCTACATCGCTCTCCTTCACGCCGTACCCTATCAAGATGTCGGTTTGCGTGAGTGAGTTAGGTGGCTCCACACAGAATCGGCTGCGTGTCTGGGCCCCGGCCGATACCAGCCCTATCTCACTGACGAGACGACCAAGGAGGACACTATCGCACGCGCAGGAAAAACAACGATGGCGAAACGCGACCGTGAGAAGTCGCTTCAAACGAAGCGGAAAGAAAAGGAAGAAAAGCGTGCGCAGCGGAAAGGTGAAAAAGACGACCGCACGTCAATTCCTGCAGGAGAAGATCCGGATTTGGAAGGATTGCAGTGGGGGCCGCAGCCGCCCCTGTATTAGCACGGGAGCATGCGCGGGCCGTACAGACGGCCCGCGCCGCTCCTTAGGCAGGACGGACAAACCGATCGTCGCCAAGTGCCCCCCGTAACCGCTGGGTCACAAGTCGACGGAACTCTACTTTCTGTTTCAGAATCAGCGCCAAGCCCTCCGCATCCACTAACACCAGCAGATCATCCTCAACGACCAGCGTCCTCGCTTGATCCCCGAGATTGACGCGATACTGCGTGCGGCCATCGGGATTCCGGCCGGTCCCCGTGACGAGTTCGGTAAGCCCATCAATGACACCCTCCTGATTGTCCGTCCGCAACCGCACCTTGGTTCCATCAGGAATTCTGACCCACGGTGCGCTGGGCTTGACCGGGAGGCTTTGCGTCTCAGGCATGACGTTCCCTTCCAATAGTAGATTGATCAACGAGCGATCCATTCGCACACTCTCGCTCTAATTTCCTGTGGCGCCTTGAATAGGCTGCGCCGGTCTATGCGTTCCATGGCTCATCGGCCTGCGTTCGCGAAACCCTGCAGGACGCCCTTGAGCCGGCCGCGCTGGCCGCTGCGCAGGACGTCCCTGCCCGCGCGGGTCCAACGATGGCCGTGCACTCCCTGCTGCGACCGGCACGGCATGTCCCAACAACTGCTCGATCGCCCGCAACTGCAAACCATCCTCCGACGTGACGAAGCTTGTGGCTCGTCCGGTCGTTTTCATGCGAGCCGTGCGGCCGATACGATGCACATAGTCTTCCGGGCAATTCGGCAAGTCAAAATTGATGACGTGCCCGATATTCGCCACGTCAATTCCTCGTGCGGCAATATCCGTCGCCACAAGGATGCGGAACGTGCCGCGCTTAAATCCATCGAGGGCCGCGCGGCGCTGAGAGAGACTCCGGTCACCGTGGAGAACGGCCACTTTATGCCCCTCTTGCCCCAACACCCGACCTAACTTATCCGCTCGATGTTTTGTGCGTGTGAAAACCAACACTGTTTCCTGCTCTTGTCCGAGGAGCGACACCAACAAGGAAGCCTTGCTGTCGTGGGTGGTGTGATGCAACGCCTGGGTCACGCCATCGGCCGTCGTGGCTGACGGGCTTACCATGACACGCACAGCATTATGTACGCTGACCTGGACTAACCTGGTAAGGTCGGCCGGCAATGTGGCAGAGAACAACAACGTCTGCCGTTCGACCGGCAACGCATCCAGGATCTGGTTGATCTGCGGAGCAAATCCCATGTCCAACATGCGGTCAGCCTCGTCCAACACCAAAATCTTGATCGGAGCCAGGTTGATCGTGCCGTTCCACATGTGATCGAGCAATCGACCGGGAGTCGCCACCAGAATATCCGGCTGTTGCCGGAGCCCGCGAACCTGCGCCTGCATATCAGCGCCGCCCATGATCACCGTGGCGGAAATGCGACGGCCACGCCCGAGCTTATCGATCGTGGCAAGAATCTGTAACGCCAATTCTCTGGTAGGCGCCAAAATCAGCGCTTGCGGCTGCCCCTTCGGCAATGCCGCCAGTCGTTCAATCATCGGAATGGCAAACGCCGCGGTCTTGCCCGTGCCCGTCTGCGCACACCCGATCACATCTCGCCCGGCAAGCGCAGGCGGAATCGCTTGCATCTGAATCGGGGTTGGTGCCGTGTACCCGGCCTTAATAAGATCCTGCAACATCGCCTCAGACAAGCCGAGACCCTGAAAACTCTCGTGAACAAACGTATCCACTACACTATCCTTTCAGTTTGATCGCATTATGACGGGATCAGAGAACCGAGGGGAGAGAGCACCGGAACGATGCAGCTCCAAACTGGACCTGGTCGCGATGCGATCGCGAAGTCCGTTATGGTTTGAGCAGTGATTCGCCGGACTACTACGAGATCAATGTAGGCACACCATACAGCATGCCTCATCAGGCGTCAACTTCTTGCACCCAACCGGCACCGATGCGCCCGCATGCCGACCCGACACCAGCATTCGCCATCGCGGCCTATCTATGCTATCGTAGACGCATTATGAATGCGGGTTCTATCGAGAAACAGCCAATGACGACGGACATACAGGCACTGCGTCTGGCTCGCCGTTATCATGTCGGCTGGACCGTCGTCCTCTTTCTCTCCATCGTGGTGGGGGCACTCCTCGCAATCCCAACCTATGCCTACTTCTACGATTACTCCTGGTTGGATTGGACATTGTTCGGCATCCTCTACCTCATCAGCGGCCTTGGAATCACCGTAGGCTATCATCGCCTCATGTCGCACCGCAGCTTTGATTGCCCTAACTGGGTGAAAGGCGCGCTGCTTATCGCGGGCGCGTGGGCGCTTCAAAACAGTGCCATCAAATGGACGGCAGACCACCTTCGCCACCATGCCCAATGCGATCAGGAAGGCGACCCTTATAATGCGAAGCTAGGATTCTGGCATAGCCACTGCGGCTGGCTCTTCGCGGAGCGGAAGTATGATGACGTGCAGTATGCCTCCCGCGTCGCGCAAGATCCGGTGGCCATCTGGCAACATAAATACTACGCGCTCATCGTGCTGAGCGGCCTGGCGCTGACATTTGTCATCGGATTCATGGCGAACGGGCTGGTCGGCGGCATCGGATGCTTTCTGCTCGCCGGCGTAGGAAGGACCTTCGCAGTCCTGAACTCCACTTTTTGCATCAATTCCATTTGCCACATCTGGGGCCGTCAACCCCATGGAACGAAGGATTCCAGCCGCGACAGCTGGTTTGTCTCCTTGATTACGTTCGGAGAGGGATACCACAACTACCATCACATGTATCCGAGCGACTACCGCAACGGACACAATTGGTACGACTTTGACCCGTCAAAATGGCTCATTTACGTGTTGTACCTGCTCGGACTTGCCAGCGGGCTCCGAACGGCATCGGCTGCGGAGAACAGCCCGTTACGGCAACCCTAATCTCCCTCGCAGACTCGGCTTCTGTCGTCTTTCCCTCGCCACGCAATTTGACTCAGACCAGGCCGCGTGCTAAAGTGGCAATCCGTACGAGCTCCCTGTCCCGTTGCGCGCTTCACTCCCCTCACTCCCGTCTCCGCGCGATCGTTCCTGTAACCTGACCGCTCTTACGCCCCTATCTCCAGAGGGACAGTCTCGCTGTCTCCCGAGGGGGGATCACCGACACCAATCGCGGAACCAGCACCGTCGACGATGTAGGACCCTGAGAACAGTCCCGTAGCCCAGCACAAGAGGAGTACGCCATGAAAATCTCGACAGTGTGGAAAGGTCGCAAGACCGGCAAGAAGAAAAACCGCGCCGTGTTGAAACCGAAAATCCGGTGGCAACTCCTGGGACTCACCGATCCGAAGCTGACCGAGCAGTCCTCTTCCATCGAAACCATACGCCGGGAAGTGTCCTCACTGGCCAGCTCAGGATTCGGACCGGCCACACGTTCGCGGGTGACGGCGCAAGAAAGCAAATCACAGGGAAGAAATAACCGGCCGGCAGAGAGCCGACCGAGACGTCGCGGCGCGACCGAATAGCCGGCTCATCGATAGGTCGAGAGGCAGAGAATCATGATTCCGATGCAGCATCTCATGCACTGGCTGACACAGAATCCCCTTGGAGCAGCCACGCTTCTCTATATGGCAAGTGTGGCAGGAGTGCTCATCTATGCCTACTTTGAGCCGCGCGACCAGCATTAGCCTACTGAGCGTACCGTCTCAGTACTTCAAAAGAACTGCGCAGGAGGATCGTGGGAAAACGTGTCGTATACGTCGGGGGACTGACCGAAGCCGTATCGGATAACGGACTGCGCGACCTGTTTAACAAGTACGGCACGGTCGCCAGCGCCCATATTGTGCGGCATAAAAACACCGACATCTCAGCCGGCTACGGCTTCGTAGAAATGGCATCTGCCGAACAGGCATTGAAAGTTGTTGTCGCCCTTGAAGGGGCCCTCATAGACGGTCGATGCCTCCGTCTCTACGTCACACCCCACGCGCCACACACCGCCTGATGCCAAGCCGCACCACCAATAGGAGGACTTATGGGCCGAACGAATCTTGACCTCCTTATGACGTTTCCAGACGGATCACACCTGGTCATCAGCACCCAATGTTCAAGGGATGGAGAATTTTCCTGCGCGCTCTATACCGCTAAGATCGGAGAAGATGATCACGCAGACTTTCAAGTGATCTCCAACCATCTGTCAGCGCCGACCTGTCAGAGCGCCCAAGCGCACGCCTACGACTACGCCATCCGGCATTTTCCCCGCGCAGACGCGCTGAAGAAACCCCCCTATCTCATTTGGGCCGGCCCCCCCCCAGCGATTGCTCACTAATTTTCGAGTGCAGTGAATTGGAATGTAGCTGACATTAACCTAGGAGATTCGGCATGACACCAGCAGAACAGATTACGAAGATGACCACCGCCATTAAGCAAGCGATCAAGGTGATGGGAGATCGGTTCGGGTCGACTGAAACCGACGTGGCGAAGGCGATTGAAGATCTTAAGGCCTCAATGCAGCCCGACAGCACCAAGGCGACACCACAACCCTGACCTCCGTTTCATTGCCCATGATGTGCGCGGCAGCGTGAGGTGCCGCACACATCATGAGGCACTTCCGTTTCACGCTCAAGCGCGTTCGTCTCGGACCTAATGACACGGGACTAGACAACGGCTCAACGTCAAGCACTGCCGACTATTTCAAGCACTCATTCTCCAAGAGGAGACTAGGCGGCGGGCCTGAGCGTCTCACTCGTATTTTCGGATGTCAGCGAACGAGTTTTTCCGGCTGGCTTGCATGCACGCCGCTTCCTCGCGTCGCTCAGTCGTCCTAAGCTGGAGGCGATAACCCACACTAACGCAATCATTGTGACAAGTCCGATGATAAAAACCATGAAACACCTCCTTCTGCAACGTTTGAGGCAGGGAGAACATCCCCACTCCCCTCTCCCAATATCGACACTGCCTAGGCTCGCTTCCCAGCCATCTTCTCCTCGGCCCTGATCACCGAGCCTGACTCTGCATCAACAAGCGCTTCCAAGACGCCCTGGTCGACCGTCAGGATTTCGACATCCCACATGGCTGCGCCATGGTTCCTTTCAGGTACTATTCCAATCACTCTCCCTGGAAAGCTGTCCAAGGCGGTAAGGACTTGCAAGGCATTCACAGGGACTACGCGGCCGCGCAAAGGAGAAACCGCATCGTGCGCTCACATCAATTCGGCACCGGTGGTCTCACGAAGGAGCGTGGTACCCATGCCCCCAGCCCTTTTCGCCATGCAACGTCACACGGGTCTTCGCTAGGCCCAGCTCAATCAAATACAGCTGAAGCCCGTCGATCTGTGTTTGCACATCCGTCATCACGCAGCCAATCTTCTCAGGCGTAATAGTCGGTGTCGGCTGAATTCCCCGAGCCATGATTTGCGGAGCCCCTTCGCTGTTCGAGTCAGCCTGACCGGTGAAACCAGTTCCAATCATCGTTGAGTTCGCGTCCATAGCGTGATCCTCCTCTGCTGCAGTACCTTAAAAAGCGTTGAGCGGCTGAACGCGTAGCTGCGAAACCACTATTTCGACACGACGGTTCTTCTGACGCCCGGCCTCCGTATCATTGCTGGCGATAGGCTTAGTATCCGCATAGCCGGTCGATTCCGAGCGAGCTTCTGCGACACCCCCTTGCCGCAAGATGCCCAGGACATTCACCGCACGGGACTTTGACAAGGCTTGGTTATTCGGGAATTTTTTGAGGAGGGCGCCGCGGATCGCCACATTGTCCGTATGACCGTCGACCTGCACCGACTTCTCCGGAAAGTCCTTGAGCACGGTACCGATCCGCTTCAAGACATCGGCGCCAGCCATGTTCACCGTATCCTTGCCAGACTCAAAAAGCAGGCGCGACGACAAGGTAATAGCCAGGTGATCACCGAGCTGTTGCACGATGACAAGCCCTTTGACAATCTCCGGCTGCATCGAGGCCACGAGCTCCTCTTCTGCCTTCGCCAATCTCCCATCCTGAGGTTCCGGCAACGGCTGGAGTGCGGCAATCTCGTGATTCCGGTCTGACGCCGCTATCTCGACACTCGTCTCCTCACGCTGGACTCGCGCACGCTCATCGAGAGCAATCTTTCCCTGCGTCAGCTGCCCGGTCAATCGCGCAATCTCGTGAGGATTGCCAGACACCGTGTCACGCAACACACCGAGCTCTTGCTCTCGTGCAGCCAACTGCCGCTCCAGATCGCCGACTCTCCCGGATTGCAGACGGAGACTTGCATTGTGCTGTTGCTCAACCGCGAGCGCCTCGCGGAGCTCTTGCTCCAGCGCAACGATGCGGCCGGCTCGATCATCACCGACGAGAGCTGTTCCATGCGTCCCACGCTGCCGATATTCATACCCGCCGTCAGCACTGATCGGCGCGCCTGCCCACTGCCCACACCCACCAATCATCATCATGAGGCCGACCGCCATGGCCCCATAGGCCAACCGCATCTGCACATTCATCACCTGCATATCCTGCTCCTTTGCCCCGTGAACCAGCGACTTACAACCACACCGCCACTCGATGCTGTACAGGGAGACAGAGTTGTCCGACTGGCGCTCGGCCACCTGATTCGGCCTGGAACGACTAGCGGCCCAGCTCCTGAGCACTTCACTATCCAGCCCCTCCCCGCAATCGACACAGCGCCACCCGTCAAGTCCGGACATCCGTTCGTCGAGAGTCCCTTCTAAGCATGCGTCAACATCCACCATCCCATGAGATCGTTTGCAAGGCATCCCATACCTACCCACCATGACGTCACGCGACTCCGCAACCGCTTCCACCACCGCCCCACGACACCGCATCCCAAAGGCCTCGGGAGCATAGTAGTCACCATGCTCCCCTCGCCCAAGAGAGATGCCTCACTGAGCAGGCATCCGCGTGCCTTCTTTCACCGGTGGCTCGATCTTGATGTTCGGCCCCTGGACAACTGGCAATTGGCCGGCGCCCTTGTGTTCCAGCAACCTGGCATTATTGGGATCCATCGGCATTGTCCGCATATTCGAATCTCCAGACTTTGCGGCTTCCTCCAGCGAACGACCAGTCGTGAAGTTCTGCTGCCCCTTATCATTTGCAAAGTCGCCGCCGGACGGATAGCCCGGGTGCTTCGGCAGCATAGCCGGATTGGCCAGCGCCGCTGCCGTTATTCCGACACAGATCAGTCCGCTTATTCCTATCATCAAGAGTTTCATAATGACCTCCTTCACTGAACGCATCACTCCCATCCCGATTTCAGAGGATCCCGATCCATGACCGGGAACTCGCCTGTATCGAGATTACCGACAGAGCCAGACCGGCTGACCACGATATCGGAACAGCCTGACACAGCTCTCGTACCCTCATAACGCGCTGGCGTTGAAGCGGCGGAGACTGGGGAATCGGTCGCGCAGGATGGGACAGGGACGCGCAAAGGAAAGGATGGGACAGTCAGCGTAACTGGAACGTCAGCCGGTGACGGGCAAGCGTCACACAGAGCGGAGCACAAAGCCGACACTGCGGGTCGCCCTCACCGCCGAAGAGGGCCTGATATAATCCTTCGAACGTTTGACACGAGGAAGCGGCTGCCAGGTGAGAACGCCCTTCAACTTGCGTTGTGTCGTCCCCGGGTGCTGCGAGACAGCCGAATCCGACGGCTCCCAGATATCCACACGCATCCCAGAAATTTCAAAATGCTGTTGCGCATTGAAGATGTTCTCCACTTCCTGAGCGCGCGACATGTGCACGATTCCAAGGCCGAGGGAATGGCCATGTGCATCCCTTAGGACTTGCGCAAGCACCACCCTCCCAAACGGGGCGAACGCCTGCCTAAGTTCATCATCAGTACAAAAGAAGGAGAGTCCGCTGATATGAATGTTGGTCGTCATGCCTCACCCCCTGAGAAGAGGAAGGCATTGTCTTGGAGAGCTCGGAACAAACACGAAGCCTGGGCAAATCAGAGAAAGGCTTTTATACGTTCCGGCGCAAGGCAATGCAGCCTTTACCGTGAAGAAACAATACCTGAACTATTCACAGTCTATCGGCAACGCGACGCGCTAGTGTAGTGATACATAAATAGCTTTACTTATTATACCGTACGGGTATACTCCTCCCCAAGAGGAGGACTGGCCTATGCGCATTGCCCCGTCCCTGCAGCTGACTGATCCCGAACGCCAGCAACTGGCGCAGTGGGC